>NZ_JAQQDB010000010.1:0-211374 GCF_046030135.1 Caballeronia jiangsuensis | reverse complement strand
AACGCCCTTGCGTTTCGCTAGTCCTTCACCACCATCAGGTTGGACAGGGGACTCGCACCCCCAAGCTGTTGTGCATGCTCGGCGCACCAAGAAAAAGCCCGGCGCGTGGCCGGGCTTCGTTTGCATCACGTCGGGCGGATCAACTCGCCGCGGGCGCCGAGGCCGGCTGCGGCGGCGCGCTCTGCGAGCCGTAGTCGACCGGCGCATCGGCGGGGC
This sequence comes from Caballeronia jiangsuensis, assembly GCF_046030135.1. NCBI lineage: Bacteria > Pseudomonadati > Pseudomonadota > Betaproteobacteria > Burkholderiales > Burkholderiaceae > Caballeronia > Caballeronia jiangsuensis. The sequence continues at coordinate 211,158 of NZ_JAQQDB010000010.1, read as the reverse complement.
GCGGCGCTTCGCCGGCACGCTCGATCCATCCGCCGCCCATGAACTGATACAGATCGACGAGGTTGGTGAGGCGATTCAGCCGCGCCGTGATCAGCAACTGCTGCGCTTCGTACAGCGCCGTCTGCGCGGTCAGCACCGCGAGATAGCTGTCCACGCCATTGCGATAACGCAAGTCCGACAACTCCAGACGCCGGCTCTGCGAATTCACGAAGCGCTCGAGCGACTTGATCTGCTCGTCGAACGTGCCGCGTGCCGCGAGGCCGTCCGCGACTTCGCGGAACGCGGTCTGGATCGCCTTCTCGTAGTTGGCGATCTCGATGCGCTTCTGCACGTTCGCGAGATCGAGATTGGCCTTGTTCTGGCCGCCCTCGAAGATCGGCACCGTGATCTGCGGTGCGAACGACCACGCAGCCGAACCGGGCTTGAACAGACCGCCGAGCGTCGGCGACAGCGTGCCGAAGCTGCCCGTCAGCGAAACGCGCGGGAAGAACGCCGCACGCGCCGCGCCGATGTTCGCGTTGGCCGCGAGCAGCGACTGCTCCGCCGCCGCGATATCGGGACGGCGCGTCAGGAGATCGGACGGCAGGCCCGCCGGAATGTCCGACAGCAGGTTCTGCGTGTCGAGCGGCATGCCGGGCGGCAGGTCCGCGGGCAACGGTTCGCCCACGAGCAGCACCAGCGCGTTTTCCGCCTGCGCGCGCAAACGCGACTGCGTTTGCAGATTCGCCTGCGCCTCTTCGACGACGCCTTCCGACTGGCGCAAGTCCAGTTCGGTGCCCGTGCCGTTGTCGTACTGCAGCTTCGTGATACGGAACGACTCCTGCGCCGTCTTCAGCGTGTTCAGCGTGACGGTGAGCTGATCGTCGTAGGCGATCATCGTCAGATACTGATCTGCCACCGACGACACCAGCGCGATCTCCGCCGCCTTGCGCGATTCGGCAGTCGACAGATATTGCGCGAGCGCCTGATCCTTCAGGCTGCGGATGCGCCCGAAGAAGTCGATTTCCCACGACGCGTTCAGGCCGACCGAATACGTGTTCGAGATCGTCTGGTCGAAGAACGACAGATTGCGCGGCGTGCGCTGCTTGCTCTGCGACGCGGCTGCGTCGAGCGTCGGGAACAGGCCGGCGCGCGTGATCTGATACTGCGCGCGCGCCGCCTCGACGTTGAGCACCGAGACGCGCAAGTCGCGATTGTTCTTCAGCGCGAGCTCGACGATCTTCTGCAGACGCGCATCGGCGAAGAAATCGCGCCAGCCGATCTCCGGCGCGCTCTGCCCGTTCGCGCTGCGGCCATTGCTCGCCGACGACGACGCGTCCGGCTGGTGCGCGTACACGCCGCCTTCCGGAAACGTCTGCGTGACGGGCGCCGCCGGCTGCTCGTATTTCGGCTGGAGCGTGCAACCCGCGGCGAATACCGCTACGGCGGCCGCGATCAAGGAATGTTTAAGCATTTCTATGTCCTTCCTTATCGGGAGCCATTCTGCGAGCCGCCATGCGGACCTTCGATATCGCCCGATGTCCCCGGCGACGGCACGTCCTTGCTCTTGCTGAATTTCGAGATCACGACGAAGAACATCGGGATCATGAAAATGGCAAGGAAGGTCGCGGTCAACATGCCGCCGATCACGCCGGTGCCGATCGCGTGCTGGCTCGCCGAGCCCGCGCCGTTACTGATCGCGAGCGGCATCACGCCGAGAATGAACGCGAGCGACGTCATCAGGATCGGGCGCAACCGCAGGCGCGCCGCTTCCATCGCCGCTTCCACGGTCGACATGCCCTGGATGCGCAACTCGCGCGCGAATTCCACGATCAGAATCGCGTTTTTCGCCGACAGGCCCACCGTCGTCAACAGGCCGACCTGGAAAAACACGTCGTTCTCCAGACCGCGCAGCGTGGCGGCGAGCAGCGCCCCGAGCACGCCGAGCGGCACGACCATGATGACCGAGAACGGAATCGACCAGCTTTCGTACAGCGCCGCGAGACACAGGAACACGACGAGGATCGAGATGCCGTACAGGATCGGCGCCTGCGAACCCGACTGGCGTTCCTGATACGACAGACCCGTCCACTCGTAGCCGATACCCGCCGGCAGCTTCGCCGCGATCGCTTCCATCGCCGTCATCGCCTGGCCGGTCGACTTGCCGGGTGCTGCCGCGCCCTGGATTTCCACCGCCGAGATGCCGTTGTAACGCTCGAGCTTCGGCGACCCGAAGGTCCAGTTGCCGGTCGCGAACGCGCCGAACGGCACCATCGTTCCGGCGCCATTGCGCACGTACCACTTGTTGATGTCTTCCGGATTCATGCGGAACGGACCGTCGCCCTGCACGTAGACCTTCTTGATCCGGTTATCGACGTCGAGGAAGTTGTTCACGTACTGCGACGCCCAGGCGATCGAGAACGTCTGGTCGATGTCCGAAATCGCGACGCCGAGCGCGTTGGCCTTCTCGCGGTCGATGTTCACCTTGAACTGCGGCGTGTCGTTCAGGCCGTTCGGACGAACCTGCGCGAGCGTCGCGTCCTTCGATGCCATGCCGAGCAGCATGTTGCGCGCTTCCATCAGCTTCGCGTGGCCGAGGCCCCCGCGATCCTGCAGCTCGAAGTCGAAGCCCGCCGCGGTGCCGAGTTCGGGAATCGAAGGCGGATTGACCGGGAAGATCATCGCGTCCTTGTAGGGCGCGAAGTGCATGAACATCCGCCCGACGAGCGCCTGCACCTTCTGGTCGCTGTGCTGCCGGTCCGCATATTCCTTCATCCGCACGAACACGAGACCGGAGTTCTGGCCGCGGCCCGCGAACGAGAAGCCGTTCACCGTGAACACCGATTCGACGATCGCCTTCTCGTCCTTCAGCAGATACTCCTGCACGTCCTTCAGCACATGCGCCGTGTATTCCTGCGTGGAACCGGCCGGCGCCTGCACGAGCACGAACATCGTGCCCTGGTCTTCGTCAGGCAGGAACGACTTCGGCAGACGAAGGAACAGCATGCCCACCGCGACGATCACCACGATATAGATGATCAGCCAGCGGCCCGAGCGCCGGATCACGTGCTGCACGCCGCTGTGGTACTTCGCCTGGCTCTTGTTGAAGGTGCGGTTGAACCAGCCGAAAAAGCCCTTCTTCTCGGGCTGATGCCCTTCCGGATGCGGCTTCAGGATCGTCGCGCACAGCGCCGGCGTGAGAATCAGCGCGACCATCACGGACAGCACCATCGCCGCGACGATGGTCAGCGAGAACTGCCGGTAAATGGCGCCGACCGAGCCGCCCGAGAACGCCACCGGCACGAACACCGCCGACAGCACGAGCGCCACGCCGATCAGCGCGCCGGTGATCTGGTCCATCGCCTTGCGGGTCGCCTCGCGCGGCGATAAATGCTCCTCGGACATCACCCGCTCGACGTTTTCCACGACCACTATCGCATCGTCCACGAGCAGACCGATCGCCAGCACGAGGCCGAACATCGACAGCACGTTGATCGAGAAACCCACCGCCGACATGATCGCGAACGTGCCGAGCAGAACGACCGGCACCGCGATCGTCGGGATGATCGTCGCCCGCAGGTTCTGCAGGAACAGATACATCACGAGGAACACGAGCACGATACCTTCGATCAGCGTCTTGACCACTTCCTCGATCGACAGGCGCACGAACGGCGTCGTGTCATACGGATACTTCACGACGAGGCCGTGCGGGAAGTACTTCGAGAGGTCGTCGATCTTGGCCCGGACCGCCTTTGCCGTGGCGAGCGCGTTCGCGCCCGTCGCGAGCTGGATACCGAAGCCCGCCGTCGGCTGCCCGTTGTACTTCGTGTCGAAGTTGTAGTTTTCGCCGCCGAGGTCGATCTTCGCGACATCCTTCAGCCGCACTTGCGAGCCGTCCTGATTCACCTTCAGCAGGATGTTGCCGAACTGCTCGGGCGTGCGCAGCAGCGTCGCTTCGGTGATGGTCGCCTGCAGCATCTGCCCCGCCACCGCCGGCGTGCCGCCGAGACCGCCCGCCGCCACCTGCACGTTCTGATTGTTGATGGCGTTCTTCACGTCCACGGGCGTGAGCGCGTAGTTCGTGAGCTTGGTCGCATCGAGCCAGACGCGCATCGCGTACTGCGAGCCGAACAGTGTCGTCGTACCGACACCGTCGATACGCGAGAGCGGATCCGCCACGTTCGACGCCACGTAGTTCGCGAGGTCGTACTTGCTCATGCTGCCGTCTTCGGACACGAACGCGAGCACGAGCAGGAAGCTCGAACTCGATTTCGTGACCTTCGTGCCGAGCTGCTGCACGACCTGCGGCAGGAGCGGCGTGGCGAGCTGCAGCTTGTTCTGCACCTGCACCTGCGCGATGTCGGGGTTCGTGCCCGCCGCGAACGTCAGCGTGACGGTCGCCGTGCCCGAGTCATCCGATGTCGACGACAGATACAGCAAGTGATCGAGGCCGGTCATCTGCTGCTCGATCACCTGCGTCACCGTGTTTTCGACGGTGCTCGCGGATGCGCCCGGATACGTCGCGCTGATCTGGATCGCAGGCGGCGCGATCGTCGGATACTGCGCGACCGGCAGCGTGAAGATCGACGCCATCCCCGCCAGCATCAGGATGATGGCGATCACCCACGCGAAGATCGGTCGATCGATAAAAAACTTTGCCATGTAACAGGCTCCCTTTTATTGCGCGCCCGAAGCGGCCGATGCTGCCTGCGCACCACTCGCGCCGCTTGCGTTCGCCGGAGCGGCGGCGGCGCCCTGCGCGCCCGATGCGCCCGGCGCCTGCGCTGCCTGCGCGTCCGATGCCGGATACGGGAATTTCGCGTCGACCGGCTTCACCTGCATGCCGGGCTTCGCCTTTTCCACGCCATTCACGATCACCCGATCGCCCGGGTTCAGGCCGCTGTCGACCACCCAGTTGTTGCCGTAGGTCGCGCTCGTGACGAGCTGGCGCAGTTCGACCTTATCGTCCTTGTTGACGACGAGCGCGGTCGGCGTGCCCTTCTGGTCATGCGTGACGCCGATCTGCGGCACGACGAGCGCGTGATCGTTCACGCCTTCCTGAATGCGCGCGCGCACGAACATGCCCGGAAGGAGCACGCGGTCCTTGTTCTGGAAGATCGCGCGCACGGTCACGGAGCCGGTGCTCTGGTCGACGCTCACGTCGGAGAACTGCAGCTTGCCCTGCTCGGTGTAGGTGCGGCCGTCTTCGAGCACGAGCGTGACCTTCGCGGCGTGGATGCCTTCGGTCTGCAGGCGGCCTTCCTGGATCTGCCTGCGCAGTTGCAGGCCTTCGACGCTCGATTGCGTCAGGTCGACGTAGATCGGATCGAGCTGCTGCACGGTGGTCAAGAGCGTCGCGGCGCTCGCCTGCACATACGCGCCCGGCGTGACCTGCGACAGGCCGGTGCGGCCGGTGATCGGCGAGACGACATCGGTGTAGCCGAGGTTGATCTGCGCGGTATCGACCGATGCCTTGCCCGCGGCGACATCCGCCACGGCCTGGCCTTGCGATGCCACGGCGTTGTCGTAGTCCTGCTTCGACACCGCGTTGGCCGCGACGAGGATCTTGTAGCGCGACACGAGCGCGTTCTGCGACGCGACGTTCGCCTGCGCCTTCGCCAGCGTCGCCTTCGCGTTGTTCAGCGCGGCGATGTACGGCGCCGGATCGATCTTGTAGAGCCGCTGGCCGGCCTTGACTTCGGAGCCTTCCGTGAATTCACGGCGCAGCACGATGCCATCGACCCGGGCGCGCACTTGCGCGACGAGGTAGGCGTTGGTGCGGCCCGGCAAATCGACGACGACCGGCACGCTCGTCGGCTGCACGGTGACGGTGCCCACTTCGGGCGTTTGCGGCGGAGGCGCTGATTGTTTTTGCCCGCACGCTGCCAGGAACACGGCAGCCGTCGCGGCGGTGAGTAAGCGGAGTGGAATCCGTTCGACGCGCATGGAGCGACCTCTGTCTAAGACTGAGAGTGAAGTAAGTGCGCGGCGGCCTTCCCCGGGCAATGCCGCGCACGAGCGTCCTTCAGGACGCTTCCAATAAACAAAACTTATCCGACGATTGAGCGGCGACGCCGGCCAGCGGCCGGCATTTCATGCACGTGCGCGACGCTCTGAAGCGCCGCCAGTGGCCCAAGGAAGGCCGAACGCGCAATGGAAACGAAAGCTTAATTCGGAATCTGCTCGCCCGCGGCTGAAATTTGTGAATATCGGTGGACGGGTGGTATTGTATATACATTCGTGGATGAATGTATAAACGCGTACACGTTTATCCCCATTTGAAGCGAGAAACAACTCGTTCAGGCGTCCGACTTCGGTCGGCCAACCTTAGACAAGGGGCGCGCGACGCGCCCGTTCAACGGCAGCAAGAGCAGGAGCAGACGGCCCGAAAAGGCCGCACGATATGGTCAGAAGAACCAAGGAAGAAGCGCAGGCGACGCGCAATCGAGTTCTCGACGCGGCCGAGCGCGTCTTCTATGAGAAAGGCGTATCGCGCACGACGCTCGCGGATATCGCGCAGGCGGCGGGCGTGACGCGCGGCGCGATTTACTGGCATTTCGCCAACAAGGGCGATCTCTTCAACGCGATGTTCGACCGCAGCCTGCTGCCGCTCGACGAGCTCGTCGCAACCACGCTCGACGGCAAGGAAGAAGACCCGCTCACGCGCCTTCGGGAGCTGTTCGCCTGGTGCATGCGCAACATCACGACCGACGAGCAGCGCCGCCGCGTCTTCGACATCCTCTTTCTGAAATGCGAGTTCGTCGAGGAAATGGGACCGGTGCGCGAGCGGCATCAGAACAACATGCGCGACGGCATGGAGCGCATCGAGCGCGCGCTGCGCAACGCCGTCGAAAAAAAGCAGCTTCCCGCGACGCTCGACACGAACCGTGCGACGACCATGCTTCACTGCCTGTTCACCGGCATCCTGCATGATTCGCTGATGCTGCCGGACCTCGTCCATCCGGAGCGCGATGCCGAAGCGCTCATCGACGCGTGCTTCGACGCGCTGCGTTGCAGCCCGGCCCTCCTCTTAACGACCTGAATTCGCGGCGCGTGCTCGCTGGTTCGACGCGTAGATGTTGTCGCGCGCGGGCGGCTCGCCGCTTTCCAGCGCGCTGATCCAGTCGTCCGTAGCGAGCACGGTGGCGAAACGCGACTGCATCACCACCGTGAACACGCGGTGAATCTCTTCCGCACTCGCACGGCCCGCGCTGTTTTCGTAGAGCACGGCGCCGGTCGCATCCACGAGGAATTCCACCGCGAGGCCGGCATGCACCGCGTGCTTGACGGTCGAGTCGTCGCAGTTGTGGGTCATGTAGCCGGCGATCACGATCGTGTCGATGTCCTGCGCCGTCAGCCAGTCGGCGAGATCGGTGCCGGCGAACGCGCTCGGCAGCGATTTCTCGACGTAATGCGCGCGCGGCCGCGACGCCACCGTTTCGTGCAGCTCGGCCATCGCGGAGCCGCGCGCGAAGATCGGCGCGCTCGCCGGCGCGAAATTCTGCACGACGACCACCGGCACGCCGTGCTTTTCGGCGGCATCCATCGCGCGCGCGATATTCGCAAGCGACACGTTCACATCGGGATATTCGATCAGCAGGTTCCCATCGACGTACTCGTTCTGCACATCGATGACGATCAGGGCGCGGCGCGGCATGGTCAGCTCCTTCGTGGATAGTCGAAGCATTGTCGCCGCGCCCGCGCGATGTCCAGAAGTGGCCCGATCGCCAACTTTCATCGGAATCGGGCCAAAATGCATCTATTCGATGTTTTCCCGGAACGCGCATGACCCGCCATTCGATCGCTGTCGTCGCGTTCGACCGCATCAGCCCGTTCCATCTCGCGGTGCCGTGCATCGTGTTCGGCGAAGAGCGCGGCGGGATTGGCGTGCCGTCGTTCGACTTTCGCGTCTGCGCCGCCGAACCGCACGCGCTCGCGACATCCGCCGGCTTCACGATCGCGGCCCGGCATTCGCTCGACGCCCTCGCCGACGCCGATGTGATCATCGTGCCGTCCTGGCGCGATCCGGACGAGATGCCGCCCGATGCGCTGCTCGATGCGCTTCGCGCGGCGCACGCACGCGGCGCGTATGTCGTCGGGCTGTGCCTCGGCTCGTATGTGCTCGCGGCGGCGGGCCTGCTCGACGGCCGCGCGGCCACGACGCACTGGGCGTGGGCCGACGATTTCGCGCGGCGCTATCCGCGCGTGCGGCTCGATCCGAACGTGCTCTATATCGACGATGAAAACATCACGACCTCGGCCGGCACCGCAGCCGGACTCGATTGCTGCCTGCACGTGCTGCGCAGGCTGGCGGGCTCGCACGCAGCGAATCAGGTCGCGCGGCGGCTCGTCGTGCCGCCGCATCGGCAGGGCTCGCAGGCGCAGTTCATCGACGAGCCGGTTCCCGAGCGCCAGAACGGCGAAAAGCTCGCCGGACTGCTCGACTGGCTGCGCGCCAATCTGCAAACGGATCATTCGCTCGATGCGCTCGCCGCGCGCATGGCCATGAGCCGTCGCAACTTTACGCGTCGCTTTCGGGAAACAACGGGCGCGACGGTCGGCGCGTGGCTCGTCGGGCAACGTGTCGCGCTCGCGCAGCGCTTGCTCGAAGATACGGACCTGCCGATCGATCGCATCGCGGAACGAAGCGGCTTTCGCACCGGCGCGACGCTGCGCCAGCAGTTTGCGGAGACGCTGAAGACTTCGCCGTCGGCTTATCGACGGGCGTTTCGCGGGACGTAGCCGGTCATTGCAGCCCGATGTGCTGCGCGAGATACGCGAACAGCGCGACGCACACGAGCATCGCCGCCCAGGCCCAGATGGGCAAGCCGAGCGGATGCGGATCGTGGGAATGATCGCGCTCGTGATGCCCGAAGGCATGCCCGTGCAGACGATGCCGCAGCACGCCGCTCGCGTGAGCATCGGCGGACGGCGCGCGCATCGCGCCCGAGCGACGCGAGAATGCCGCCGACATCGCGCTCGGCCGCAAGAACACGTGCCGGCGCTCGGCGCGCTCGCCCGCCGCGCGCATCGACGGCAAGGCGTGCTTCGCGCGCACCACTTCGCAGAATTCGGCGAAGAATTCGTCGGCGCCTTCGCGCAGCGCATTTTCGATCTGGCGGGCAGGCAGGCCGGCGAGCGGCCCCGATACCGTCGCCCAGACGGTGTATTCGATCCAGGTGGCGCCGCCGTCGTCGTCCGGATTCAACGCGACCGCGATCTGTCCGCGCAAGGAGCCGACGCCCTCGCCGCGCGCCTTGAAACTCAACGTGCGGGCGTACACGGCATCGTCGGACTGGGCGATCTCGCTTTCCGCATGCCCCGCCTGACGCGTGCGCCCGGCGGCATGCGCGCGAATCTCGTAGCGCGCCCGCAGCGCGCCGAGCGGCACGGTCAGCGTGAGGACATACTCGCCGCCGGGCGTGCGCGTGAACGACTCGCAATTGTCGAGGCTCGCGCGCAGCAGCGCGAGATCGGAGAGCGCCTCCCGGACATGCGCCGGGTCGAGCGGAACGCACAATGCATCGGTGACTTCCATTCGAGCCTCCGGCAAAAGGATCGCATGCGTTCGTTATGGCCGAGCGGGCGTGAGGTGTCTGTTCGGCTGCGCGCCTATGACGTTTCGTCGATACGATCGACACGCGAAACGTAAAACGCGAGATAGCCCTTGATTTTCACGGCGGCGTCGAGCGGCGATTCGTAGCTCCACGCGGCGTTCTCCACCGGACCGTCTTCGGTCAGCAGATGATAATGCGTGGCCTGGCCCTTGATCGGACAATCCGTGGTGTGGATGGAGCGTTCCAGACGCGCCATGTTCACGTCGGCGCGCGGGAAGTAGTGCACGTTTTCCGCGCCCGGCTCGATGAGCGTGAGGGACGCGTGTGTATCGGCGTAGGTCACGCCCTGATGAATCACGCGGCAGCGGCGGCCATTCAGCGTGATCTCGATGTGATGCGCCGTCTGGTGCCCGTCGTTCAGTTCCGTGCCCATCGTGCTGCCCCTCCCGCGTGAAAACCGACATCCCAAGAAAAAGCCACGAGTCATCGAGACGCCCGCGGCTTAATTATGAGACAAACTTCCGATTCTGCGTGAGCGCTTTCGATGCCCCGGGCGTATCCCCTTTGGACGCCCGCGCTTACTGAATGTTCCAGTGGAACGCCGCCTTGGCCTTGCCGGGCCCGGCGATCGTCACTGCCTGCTTTTTCTCCTGATCCTTGTACTTCGCGTAGACCGTATAGCTGCCCGGCGGCAGCTTGACGAGCATATATGGTCCCATCGACTCGGCGGAAAGCGCTTCGCCGCCCTTGCCATCGACGATGCGTACGTGCACACCCGAGAGGTAATCGGCGGTCGGGCCCGTGAAGCGCAGCGACAGTGGCCAGTGCGCCTGTTCACGCAACAAGGCGCGCGACTCGTCGAGCCCCACGCCGCCGGACGTATAGGAGACGTCGCCTTGCTGCTGAATCTGCGGCAGGCCGCCGCCGTTGGTGTTGCCCGCGCTCGACATGTCGCTCGTCGTGCCGCCCGATGCCTGCGCCCAGGCCCCGCCCGCCATGCCGGCGCTCATCGCCGCAACGAGAACTGCGGCCGCCAGCCTGCCCGTGGTCTTGCTCGTCATGTTTCTGCTCCTTAGTCCGATGCCGCCGCGCCCGGGAGCCGGCGGCGTCACGCCCGATGCGTCGATTTCACGCGATGGGGCACCAGGGAACCGTGGAGCATGGTTCGTGCCCGCATTGCGTGGACCAGCGCACGCGCGTCAGCCGAGATCGACCGGAACGAAGATCTGGGCATCGTCGCGCTGGATCAGCAGCGCGATGCTGTCGCCCGCGCGCTGGACCATCGACTTCAACTGTTGCACCGACGTGACCGGCTGGCCGTTCACGGCGAGAATCACATCGCCCGGCTGGATGCCCGCGTTCGCCGCCGCGCCGTTCGACTGCTGCACGAGCAGGCCGCGCGAGAGCGAGTCGCTCTGCTTCTCTTCCGGCGTGAGCGGGCGCACCGCGACGCCCAGCCGCGCGTCCTGCGCCGATGCGCTGTCGTCGCCGCCGGTGTTCGCGCTCGCGGTCTTCGCATCCTTGAGCGCGCCGATCGTCACGGAGAGATCCTTCGCGCCCTTGTCGCGCCACACCGTCACCTTCGCGGCGGTGCCCGGCGAGAGGCCCGCGACCTGCGACGGCAGCGAGGTCGAATCAGTCACCGGCACGCCGTTCAGCGCGGTGATCACGTCGCCCGGCTGCAACCCGCCCTTCGCGGCCGGTCCGCCCGGCTCGACTGAACTCACGAGCGCGCCTTGCGGCGACTTCATGCCGAACGAGTTCGCGAGCGTCTGGTTCATGCCCTGCACCGTCACGCCGAGGCGGCCGCGATCGACGTGCCCCGTCTTGATGAGCGCGTCCTTGACCTTGATCGCCTCATTGATCGGGATGGCGAACGAAAGGCCCTGGAAGCCGCCCGTCTGCGAATAGATCATCGAGTTGATGCCGATTACTTCGCCCTGCAGATTGAAAAGCGGGCCGCCCGAGTTGCCCGGATTCACGGGCACGTCGGTCTGGATGAACGGCGTGTAGTTTTCGTTGGGCAGCGCGCGCGACTTCGCGCTGATGATGCCCGAGGTCACGGTGTTGTCGAAGCCGTACGGCGAGCCGATCGCGACGACCCACTGACCAACCTTGCTGCCGTTGGGATCACCGATTTTCACGGTCGGCAGATCCTTCGCGTCGATCTTCAGCACGGCGACATCCGATTGCTTGTCGGCGCCGATGACCTTCGCGCGATATTCGCGCTTGTCCGTCAGCTTCACGGTGACGACGTTGGCGTTGTCGACGACATGCGCGTTCGTCAGGATGTAGCCGTCGCTGCTCACGATGAAGCCCGAACCGAGACCTTCGCTCGGACGATCCGCGCCGGGACCGCCATCGCCGCCGCCGAAGCCGGGCATGCCGCCGAAGCGCTTGAAGAACTGGTAGAGGGGATCGTCCGGATCCATCGGCAATTGATTCTGGCCGCGGCGATTCGACGTCTGCTTGACGACGTGCTTCGCGCTGATGTTCACCACAGCGGGACCATAGGTTTCGACGAGACCGGAAAAGTCAGGAATGCCTGTTTTTGCTGCGGCTTCGGCGGGCATCATCGCCGCCGCGGCTGGCGCGATGACCTGCGGCGCCGGCACGTTGTTGTGTCCAGCCACGTAGCCCGCCGACAAGGCAACTGCAACGGCCGCTGCGACGGCGCTGCGGGTGAGGATCTTCGCTTTCATCGTGTGCTCCTGACGAGGGGATGCGCTATTGGAGAGCGCGCTGATTCGATGGAGCAAGATTACGGGGCGTCGCTTAATCCTTTCTTAAAAAACGAAAAAGGGCGTCTGTGAACAGACGCCCTTGGTACTGCGGCTTGCTTCTACTGCTGCACTGCGTAGAACTCACTGCATTACTTCGAACTGCGTTGCTACTACTTCAACTTCAACGTCTTTACTGCGACCTTCCAACTGCTGCTTCCTGCTCCAGACCACTCAAACAACAAGAGCGATATTAGTGATCGGGAACGCTCGATCGAAGAAGATAAGTCCGAAAGATCTGCCGCGAAGAGAAACCATTCGAACGCGGCATCAGAACGTCACGATGACCTTGAGCCCGCCCGCTTCCGATTGTCCGAGCGACACCGCCGCACCGTGCTGAACCGCGATGCGACGCACGATCGCGAGCCCGAGCCCGCTGCCCGCCACGTCGGTGCGCGCGCGATTCGCGCCCTCTCCCACACGATAGAACCGGTCGAACACGCGTTCGCGTTCTTCTTGCGGAATGCCCGGCCCGGTATCGGAGATTTCGACGACCGAACGCCCGTCCCGCATCATCAGGCAGACGTCCACGCGTCCACCTTTGGGCGTGTACTTCGTCGCGTTATCGATGAGATTGTTGAACATCACGCGCAGCGAATCCGCATCGCCCTTCACGGTCGCCGGCTCGCTCGCCTCGATGCCGAGATCGACGCCGCGCTCCTGCGCGACCAGCACGCAACCGCGCACGCAAGCTTCGAGCAGTTCCCGCAGATCGACTTGCGTCTCGACGCCCTTGCCGTCCGGCTCCGATCGCGCGAGCGCGAGCAATTGCTCCGCGAGCCGCGTGGCGCGCGCGATGCCTTCATGCAGATCCCCAAGCGCCTCGCGGCGCGTTTCGTCGTCCTGCGCGCGCGCGACGAGCTGCGCCTGAATCTGCACCGCCGCGAGCGGCGTGCGCAGTTCATGCGCGGCATCGGCGACGAAGGCTTTTTGCGTATCGAGCGCAGCCGACAGCCGCGAAAGCAGCGCATTCAACGCGCGCACGACCGGCCGCACTTCCTGCGGCAGACGTTGATCGGAGAGCGGATCGAGCGCCTCGGGATGACGCGTATCGAGCGCGCGCGTCACGCGTTGCAAGGGCGCGAGGCCGAGCCCGACGATCACCCAGATCGCGAGCCCGAGCAGCGGCAGCAGCAGCACGAGCGGCCACAGCGTGCGCCACGCGACGCCCGCCGCGACGCGATTGCGGATCGACAGCGGCTGCGCGAGCTGCACGACGTTGTCGCCGACGATCGCGCTATACACGCGCCATTCGCCGCGCGGCGTGGATTCGGTGGAGAAACCCAGTTCGGCGTGCGGCGCGAGCGGCACGCGCGGATGCGAGTAGTACATCAGCACGCCGTTGCGATTCCAGATCTGGATGACGACGCCCTCGTCGCTCTCGCTGCGCGAACTCAGCACCGAAGAAAACGGCTCGGACGGCAGCGCGGCCGCGATCTGCTGCAACTGGTAATCGAAGAGTTCGTTGGCTTCCGCGAGCGCCTGCCGGTAGATGAGCCATCCTGCAAAGCCCACGCCGACGATCACGAGCGCGAGCAGCCAGATCAGCAATTGCCGGCGGATCGACCGCATCAGGCGTCCTTCGCGACCATGTAGCCGAGGCCACGCACGTTGCGGATGAGATCGGCGCCGAGCTTCTTTCTCAGCGAATGGATATACACCTCGACGGTGTTGCTGCCGATTTCCTCGCCCCAGCCGTAAATCTTTTCTTCGAGCTGGCTTTTCGACAGCACCGCGCCGGGCCGCGCCATCAGCGCTTCGAGCAGCGCGAACTCACGCGCCGACAGCGATACCGGCGCGCCCGCGAGCGTCACCTGATGTCCGACCGGATCGAGCGTCAGCTCACCGTGCCGCACGAGCGACTCGCCCCGCCCCGCGTGCCGGCGGATGAGCGCACGCATGCGCGCGCCGAGTTCGTCGAGATCGAAGGGCTTGACGAGGTAGTCATCCGCGCCGGCGTCGAGCCCTTTCACGCGATCCGCGATGGCGTCGCGCGCCGTGACGATCAGCACCGGCAGCGAGTTGGCGCGCGCGCGCAATGTCTTCAGCACGTCGAGGCCGTCGCGTTTGGGCAGACCGAGGTCGAGCAGCATCAGGTCGTAAGACTCGCCCGTGACTGCGGTCAGCGCGGCCTCGCCGTCCTGCACCCAGTCGACTGCGAAGCCGTCCGCGCGCAGCGCCTTGCGCACGCCTTCGGCAATCATCCGGTCATCTTCGACAAGCAGGATTCGCATGGCACATGTCTGTTCGTGGTTACATGGGCAGCCTCAAAGCCGCGACCCATTGTAGCCGCGCAGGCTCGCCACAGGCTTAAACGGGACTTAACCGCGCGGCTCGTCCACTTTCGGAAGACAACGACGTGTCGCGCCCGATTCCGCATCGCCCGGCGATTTTCCATCCGTACGATTTCCGCAAGGCAGCTTGTCTACAATAGCCGCTTCCCGCGCGCCGCCGCCCGTCATCAGCCCCAATAACAACGCTCGTCCATGCCGCCTGTTTTTCGTTCCGTGTCCTCCCGTCTCTCTTCGTTCGCGCTCGCCGCAGCCTTCGCCTGCATCGCGCTCGGTCATATTCCCGATGCAAATGCGCGCGGTGGCGGCTCGAAGGCCGATTCGCAAGGTCACGCGCCGCAGCGCGCGGCAATCGGCGGGGCCAAGTCGAAGCGCGCGAAGGCCGAGCGCGCCGCGAAGGCGAGCGTGCCCGCCGGTCCGCTGCCCGCATCGGTGATGACGGCGCTCGCGCATGCGCACGTGCCGCTTTCGTCGATGAGCGTCGTCGTGCAGCGCGTCGGCGCGCCGGTGCCGCTCGTCTCCGTCAACGCGAACGAGCCGATGCTGCCCGCCTCGACGATGAAGCTCGTCACCACCTACGCCGGCCTCTCGATGCTCGGCCCGGACTATCGCTGGAAGACGACCGCGTATGCCGACGGCGAAGTCGATGCAAAGGGCGTCCTGCACGGCAATCTGTATATCCAGGGCACCGGCGATCCAAAGCTCGTGCCGGAAGAACTGATCGATCTCGTCGAGCAGGTGCGCAAGAACGGCATCACGGGCATCGACGGCGCGCTCGTGCTCGACAAGCGCTACTTCGACGCCTCCACGCGCGATCTGCCCGCCTTCGACAACGACGACTCCGCGCCCTACAACGTCGGCCCGGACCCGCTGCTGTACGCATTCAAGTCGCTGTCCTTCACGCTGACGCCGAGCCCCGACGGACAAGTCTCCATCGACGTGCTGCCGCAACTCGCGCAGTTGCAGATCGACAACGAACTGCGCGTCACGCGCGGCGCGTGTACCGGCTCGCTCCAGGCGGCGTCGCCGAGCGTCGCGCAGACGCAGGGCGGCTTCGTGCAGGCATCGTTCATCGGCGACTATCCGTTGCGTTGCGGCTCGCGCACGGTGAACGTCGCCGCGCTCGATCACTCGACGTTCTTCGCGGGCGGCTTCCTCGCGCTCTGGAAGCAGGCGGGCGGCACGTTCCAGGGCGCGACACGCGAAGGCGCGACGCCGTCGAATGCGCGGCTCGTCGGCACGCATCGGAGTCCGGTGCTATCGGACGTCGTGCGCGACATCAACAAGTTCAGCAACAACGTGATGGCGCGCAACCTGTTCCTCACGATCGGCGCGGCGCAAGCGAAGCCGCCCGCGACGACCGCGAAATCGGCAACGGCGATCCAGGCGTTCCTGAAGCGCAGCGCCCTGCCGATGAGCGGCTTGACGCTCGACAACGGCTCGGGTCTTTCGCGCGATGAGCACATCTCCGCGAGCTCGCTCGCCGATCTGCTGATGGCGGCGAACGCGAGTCCGGTCGCGCAGGTGTTCGTCGAATCGCTGCCCGTCGCGGGCGTCGACGGCACGATGCGCAACCGCCTCACCAATGCGGGCGCGCTCGGCAATGCGCACATCAAGACCGGCACGCTGCGCGACGTGCGGGCGATCGCGGGCTACGTCGGCGCGGCGAACGGCGAGAGCTATGTCGTCGTGAGCTTCATCAACGATCCACGCGCCGAAGCCGCGCGCGCCGCGCACGATGCGCTGCTCGAATGGGTCTACGAAGGCGCGCGCAAGCCGGGCGCGGCGGATTGAACGGCGCTCGCGGTATCGGCTGAGCGCGCCGCTCCCAGGCACGGACGCCCGAAGGGACCGAAGATTTCTTCTACGAAGTGACACCCGGGAAGATGCGCGCGGCGTGTACGCTGTCGGGCACGCCGCTGGCCCGGTGCGGGTGCGCATCGGGGCGGGCGTGCGGCATCGCTTAAACTCGCAGGTACGCGGCGTGCGGACCGCACAAGGTCAGGCGCCGCAATCGAACTAGAAAACACCGAAGAAGGGAGACGAGGTCCATGAAGAAGCAACGCTCGACGCGCGCCGCACTGGTGCGCTTTGCCCAAGTCGCGACGGCCAGCGCGGCCTTTGCCCTGATCGCCGCGTGCGGTGGCGGCGGCGATGACAACAATTCCACGCCAGCGGGCGGCGTGAAGCTGCAGGTCGTTTCGTTCGGCGACAGCCTTTCCGACGTCGGCACGTATGCGCCGGTCGCGGCGGCGAACTTCGGCGGCGGCCGGTTCACGACGAATCCGGGTCAAGTCTGGGTGCAGAATGTCGCGCAGTATTACGGCGATACGCTCACGCCCGCGATGACGGGCGGCTTCGGCACGCCACCTGCCACGCAGGCGGGTCTCGGCTATGCGCAGGGCGGCGCGCTCGTGACGAATCCGATCGGGATCAATCACGTGTCGAACGATCCCGCGAACTACACGGGCGCACTCACGGTGCCGATCGTTCAACAGGTGCAGAACTATCTCACCGCGCACGGCAGCTTCAATTCGAATCAGCTCGTGATCGTCAACGGCGGTGGCAACGACATCCTCTATAACTTCCAGCTGGCCGTGGCCGGCGCGATCACACCGGCACAGGCGAGCGCGGCGATCGGCAAAGCGGCAATCGACCTCGCCGGCGTGATCGGCAAAGTCCTGCAGAGCGGCGCGACGCATGTACTGGTGTCGAACGTGCCGGACATCGGCACCACGCCGCAGGGCATGATGAGTTCGGCCGCCAATCGCGCGCTGCTCTCACAGGCATCGGCTGGCTTCAATCAGGCGCTTGCGGCAGCGCTCACGCAGTCGGGACTGATGTCGAAGGTGATCTATCTGGACATCGTGCCGGTGCTCGCCAATGTCACGGCGAATTTCCAGCAGTTCGGCTTCACCGTGTCGAACACCGGGACGGCCTGTAATCTGCAAGCGATGGCTGCGGCGGCGCAGAAGTTCGGCGAGCCGAATCCGCAAGCGTTCGCCACCTCGCTGTTCTGTTCGCCGGAGACCCTGACCGTCGCGGGTGCGGACCAGACGTATATGTACGCGGACACCGTGCATCCGACGACGCACCTGGGTGCGCTCTATGCGCAGGCGGCGGAGCAGGTGGTTGCGAAGTCCGGGTTGGGGAAGTAAGCGTACGAAGCGCTGCGCGAAAAGCAAACCGCTCGGTCGAATCGGCCGAGCGGTTTTGTTTTGGCGCTTCCGAAAGAACGTTCAGCGACGCGTCACGCTTCCTCTTCGAACGCCGCCGCCGCCCTCCCCAGCCGATCGTTCACCGCGACCCATTCCACCGTCTCCGGCAGTTTCTCGATCAGAATCCGCTCGACATTCGCCCGATCCAGCGCACGCAACAAGCCATACAAGTTGCGCGCATAAGTCTGCGGATCTTCCGGCGCGGCGACGAAATGCACATGTCCCGCATGCGCCCATTCGCCCGCGCTCGACGGTCGGGCCACCAGCGCAACTCTTTCGCCACGCGATCGATCGAACGCCGCGAGTAACGGCTCGATCGACGCAAACGGCAACAGCGCCAACGGCGTGCGCGGCGCGTAGTGCGCCTTCAGCGTCCCCGAGGCGCGCGGCGCCGTGGCATCCGATCCGTCCGGCAGCCTCGGCGCAATACCGATCACGTCCGCGATCTGCCGCGGACTCACATGCCCCGGCCGCAGCAGCGCCGGAAACCCGCGCGACAGATCCAGAATCGTCGATTCGATGCCGACATCCGCCGCTCCGCCATCGAGCACATGCACCGCGCCGCCGAACTCGTCGCGCACGTGCTGCGCGGTCGTCGGACTGACGTGACCGAAGCGGTTGGCCGAAGGCCCCGCGACGCCGCCCTGTTTGCCGGTGCCCTTCCGCCGCTCATGAAACGCCGAGAGCAGTTGCTGCGCCACCGGATGCGATGGGCATCGTACGCCCACCGAATCCTGGCCGCCGCTGACCGCCGCCGGAATATGCGCCGCGCGCTTGAGAATCAACGTCAACGGGCCGGGCCAGAAGGCATCGATGAGCTTCTGCGCGTCGGCGAGCAGCTCACGCACCCAGTAGCCCGGATCGGCTTCGGGCGCGAGGTGCACGATCACCGGATGATTCGCCGGACGGCCCTTCGCAGCATAAATACGCGCGATGGCATCCGGATTTTCGGCGTCGCCGCCGAGCCCGTAGACCGTCTCGGTCGGAAACGCGACGAGTTCGCCCGCGTCGAGCAAGGCGGCGGCTTCGTCGATCTGCGCCGCGCTCGGATAGATGATGGTCATTGCTTCTACTACAAAGGCTCAGTCGAGCGTGATATGCAGCATGCGCGCACAGTCGCGCGCCGCCGTGCGCGCTTCCTCGAGCGTCGCCGCCGTGAAGTTGATGTGGCCCATCTTACGGCCCCGGCGCGCATCTTCCTTGCCGTACAGATGCAGCCGCGCGGCCGGCATCGCCGCGACTTCCGTCCATGCGGGCGAGCGGGCCTTGTCGCCGTCGAACCAGATATCGCCGAGCAGGTTCAGCATCGCGGCGGGCGAATGCTGGCGCGTATCGCCGAGCGGCATGCCGGTCATCGCGCGGACCTGTTGCTCGAACTGGCTCGTGGCGCAGGCATCGACCGTGTAGTGGCCGGAATTGTGCGGACGCGGCGCCATTTCATTGGCGATGAGCGTGCCGTCTTCCAGCACGAAGAATTCGACGCACAGCACGCCGACATAGCCGAGCTTCGCGGCGATGGTGAGCGCCGCGTCCTGCGCCTGCGCGACGAGCGAAGCCGACGCATCGGGCGCGGGCACGACCGTCTTCGCGAGAATGCCGTTCACGTGCACGTTCTGCGCGAGCGGGAACACCGCCGACTTGCCGTCGCCGCCGCGCGCGATCAGCACGGACACTTCGTACTTGAGCGGCATGCGCTTCTCGAGCACGCACGGCACGCCCGACAGCGACGCATACGCGTTGCGCACGTCCGCGACGTTGCGCACGCTGACCTGTCCCTTGCCGTCGTAGCCGAGACGCGCGGTCTTGAGAATGCCCGGCAGCACCGCCGCGATCTTTTCGTCGGGCAGCGCGGCGAGCGCCTGCGGCGATTCGATCACGACATGCGGCGCGACCGGCACGCCCGCTGCCGCGATGAAACGCTTCTCCGCGACGCGATCCTGCGCGATCGCCACGCAGCCCGCGGCCGGACTCACGAATGTGCACGACGCGAGAAATTCGAGGCTCGCGGACGGCACGTTCTCGAATTCCGTCGATACCGCCGCGCACAGGCGGCCGAGTTCGGTGAGCGCGGCGCGGTCGTCGTAGGCGGCGCGGATGTGGCGATCCGCGACGGCGCCGGCGGGGCTCGTCTCGTCCGGATCGAGGACGGCGACGCGATAGCCCATCGATTGCGCGGCGAAGCAGAACATGCGGCCGAGCTGGCCACCGCCGACCATGCCGAGCCATGCGCCCGGCAGGATGGGAGAGATCGGGGAATTTTGTGGGTTCATCGTGGGCTTGGGTGGCTGGCTGTGGGCATCAGCGATTGCGCGACGCGCGGTCTGCGCGCGGGGTCATCAAAGCGGCGGCAGCGCCATGTCCCGCGCCGCCTGATTCTGCTTCACACGGAAAGCGGCCAGCGCGTCGGCGTATTTCGCGTCGGCGACGCTCAGCATCGACACCGCGAACAGCGCCGCGTTCGCCGCGCCCGCCTCGCCGATGGCGAAGGTCGCGACCGGCACGCCCTTGGGCATCTGCACGATCGAGTGCAACGAATCGACGCCCTTCAGATACTTGCTCGCCACCGGCACGCCGAGCACCGGCACGGTGGTTTTCGCGGCCAGCATGCCCGGCAGATGCGCCGCGCCGCCCGCGCCTGCGATGATCGCGCGCACGCCGCGCTCACGCGCACTTTCGGCGTACGCGAACATCTCGTCCGGCATGCGATGCGCGGAGACGACTTTCGCCTCGTACGGCACGCCGAATTCCTGAAGCATCGCGACGGCGTGCTTCATCACGTCCCAGTCGGAGCTGGAGCCCATCAACACGCCGACGAGCGGCGCTTCGTGCGTGTGGGCGCCGGTCTGTACTTCGCTCATTCCTTTTCCCTTGAAATGCGCGTGCCGCTTCCCGGAAGCGGCACGTATCGAATTACGACAAAGTCTTGCCAGTGAGACGCTGCAATGCTTCCTGATACTTTTCCGACGTCTTCGCGATCACGTCGTCGGGCAGCTTCGGCGCGGGCGGCTCCTTCTTCCACGGTTGCGTTTCGAGCCAGTCGCGCACGAACTGCTTGTCGAAGGACGGCGGATTCGTGCCGACCTGATAACCGTCGGCGGGCCAGAAGCGCGAGGAATCCGCGGTCAGCACTTCGTCCATCAGATACAGCTCGCCCTTGTTGTCGAGACCGAACTCGAACTTCGTATCCGCGATGATGATGCCGCGCGTCGCCGCGTACTCGGCCGCTTCCTTGTACAACTGGATGGAGATGCGCTTGATCGTCGCCGACAGCTCGGTGCCGATGCGGCGTTCCATCTCATCGTAGGTGATGTTTTCGTCGTGATGACCCATTTCGGCCTTCGCCGCGGGCGTGAAAATCGGCTCGGGCAGTTTCTGCGCATTCTGCAGGCCCGGCGGCAGCTCGACGCCGCACACCGCGCCCGTCGCTTGATAGTCCTTCCAGCCGCTGCCCGCGAGATAACCGCGCACCACCGCTTCGACGAGAATCGGTTCGAGCCGCTTCACGACGACCGCGCGGCCCGTCACCTGCCCGACTTCATCGGCGGCGACGACGGTCGAAGGATCGATGCCCGTGTTGTGGTTCGGCACGATGTGACCGAGCTTCTCGAACCAGAAATCGGCCATCGTGTTCAGCACGCGGCCCTTGTTCGGAATCGGCTCGCCCATGACGACATCGAATGCGGAAAGGCGGTCGGTCGTAACGATCAGGAGCTTGTCCTGACCGACTGCGTAATTGTCGCGGACCTTGCCGCGGCCGAGCAGCGGCAGCGATTTGATCGTGGATTCGTATAGCGTGGACATCGTCATGTACCGGAAGGGTTCTGAAATGGTGAACGCCGCACTTTGCCTTCGAGCGCGGAAAGAGAGAAAAAAAGCGAACGGGCTCCGAACCCGGAACCCGTTGATTTTACTTTACAAATAACGCCTGGCTCAGATCAGGCTTATTTCGCGCTCATTTGACGATCTGCGCGAGCGCGCCGGACTTGTAATTCTCGGCGATCTTGTCGAGTGAAACCGGCTTGATCTTGCCCGCCATGCCTTCGCAACCGAACTGCATATAGCGCTGACGGCAGATTTCCTTCGCCGCTTCGCGCGCGGGCTTGAGGTAATCGCGCGGATCGAACTTCGACGGATTTTCGAACAGATAGCGGCGGATCGCGCCGGTGATCGCGAGGCGCAGATCGGTATCGATGTTCACCTTGCGCACGCCGTGCTTGATGCCTTCCTGAATCTCTTCGACCGGCACGCCGTAGGTTTCCTTCATGTCGCCGCCGAACTCGCGGATCTCGGCGAGCAGTTCCTGCGGCACCGACGACGAACCGTGCATCACGAGGTGCGTGTTCGGAATGCGCTGGTGGATTTCGCGGATACGGTCGATGGCGAGGATATCGCCCGTCGGCTTCTTCGAAAACTTGTACGCGCCGTGCGACGTACCGATCGCGATTGCCAGCGCATCGCACTGCGTCTGCTTCACGAAGTCGGCGGCCTGCTCGACGTCGGTCAGAAGCTGCTCGCGCGTCATCGTGCCTTCGGCGCCGTGGCCGTCTTCCTTGTCGCCCTTCATCGTTTCGAGCGAGCCGAGCACGCCCAGCTCCGCTTCGACGGTGACGCCGATCGAATGCGAAAACTCCACGACCTGCTTCGACACCGCGACGTTGTATTCGTACGACGCGACGGTCTTGCCGTCGGCTTCGAGCGAGCCGTCCATCATCACGCTGGTGAAGCCGGAGCGGATCGCGGCCATGCACACGGCCGGCGACTGGCCGTGATCCTGATGCATCACGACCGGAATATGCGGATACGACTCGACGGCCGCTTCGATCAGATGGCGCAGGAACGCTTCGCCCGCGTACTTACGCGCGCCGGCGGACGCCTGCATGATGACGGGCGCGTTCACTTCGTTCGCCGCCGACATGATCGCCTGCACTTGTTCCAGATTGTTGACGTTGAATGCCGGGAGGCCGTAGCCGTGTTCGGCCGCGTGATCCAGCAGTTGACGCATTGATACGAGAGGCATTGTGGTGAAACTCCATGATGTGAAACGAATTCTGCAGCGCGCTCGATTCCGCTCTCGGGCGGTTTTCGGCTTTATCGTTGCGTGGACTGACGCATCGCTCTGCGTCGTCTTGCGCGCTTGATGAGCGCCCGCCGCTGCTCGCGCGGCGGGCGCTCCGGACTTCCCGAAAACGCTTAGAAGTGATCGCCCACACGCACGATCTTCAGCGTGTTGGTGCCGCCCGCCTGACCCATCGGCTCGCCGACGGTGAGCACGACCATGTCGCCGCGCGCCGCATAGCCCTTCGACACGACCACTTCGAGCGCCTGATTCAGCGCGGTGTCGCGGTCCATGTTGGTATCGACGTGCAAAGGCGTCACGTTGCGGTACAGCGACATCGTGCGCTCGCTCGACACGCGCGGCGTCAGCGCGAAGATCGGCACGTGCGTCCAGTGACGCGACATCCACAGCGCCGTCGAGCCGGATTCGGTCAACGCGACCACGGCCTTCGCGCCCAGGTGATACGCGGTGAAGAGCGCGCCCATTGCGATGGACTGGTCGATGCGCGTGAACGTGCGGTCGAGGAAATCGCGATCGAGCTGCGACTCCTCCGACTTCTCCGCTTCGACGCAGATGGCCGCCATCGTTTCGATGGTCGTCACCGGATACTTGCCCGCTGCGGTCTCGGCCGAGAGCATCACGGCGTCGGTGCCGTCGAGCACGGCGTTCGCCACGTCCGACACTTCCGCGCGCGTCGGCACGGGCGCGTGGATCATCGATTCCATCATCTGCGTGGCGGTGATCACGAGCTTGTTCGACTCGCGCGCCATGCGGATCATGCGCTTTTGCAGCGCCGGCACCGCCGCGTTGCCCACTTCCACCGCGAGATCGCCGCGCGCGACCATAATGCCGTCCGATGCGTCGAGAATGCCCTGCAACGCCGGAATCGCTTCGGCGCGCTCGATCTTCGCGATCATCTTCGGCTTGATGCCGTACGGCGCGCCCGCGATGTTCGCGAGCTGACGCGCCATTTCCATGTCGGTTGCGTTCTTCGGGAACGACACCGCCACGAAATCCGCGCCGAGCGACATCGCCGTCTTGATGTCCTCCATGTCCTTCTCGGTCAGCGCGGGCGCGGTGAGGCCGCCGCCCTGGCGGTTGATGCCCTTGTTGTTCGAAAGCTCGCCGCCGACCTTCACCGTCGTGTGGATTTCCTCGCCGATCACGCGCGTCACGTCGAGCACGATGAGACCGTCGTTGAGCAGCAGCACGTCGCCGGCGCGCAGGTCGCGCGGCAGATCCTTGTAATCGAGGCCGCAGCGTTCGTTGTTGCCGAGCGGGCAGTTGGCGTCGAGGATGAACGGATTGCCCGCGACGAGCATCGTCTTGTTGTTCTCGAACTTGCCGACGCGGATCTTCGGGCCTTGCAGGTCCGCCATGATCGCGACTTCGCGGCCCACCTGACGCGCCGCGTCGCGGACGATTTCGGCGCGCTGGCGGTGGTCGTCGGCGGTGCCGTGCGAGAAGTTGAAACGTACGACGTCGAGACCCGCCTGCAGCATTTGCAGCAGGATGTCAGGGCTCGTGGAAGCCGGGCCGATGGTGGCAACAATCTTTGTAGCGCGATGCATGGAATTCCTCGTCTCAGTAGGATCGCCCGTAACTACGCTGCGAGCACGTTGCGCTTGCGGCGAGGTGTTGCTCACCGGTTGCGCGCGCGCGCCGGATCGTGCCGGCGTCGCTTTGTCTATATCTTTCAGGGCATGGGCGGGCAGGCCGCCGATGATGACCGGAGGCGTCGGCGGCACTGCGGCCGCGGCTTCGCCTTCGGGTGATGCCTGATCGGGTTGAGCCGCTTCCGCGATCGCCAGCGCTGCTTCAGCGGCGGCATCGAGCGCGCCGCTGTCGATCACGTCCTGCGTCACTTCGTCTTGCGCGCCGCCGGCTGCTTGCGCGCCCTTCTTTCCTGCTTTCGCCGGATTGCTTCGGGCCGTCAACGCCTTAAGCCCGCGACTCGAGCACTTCCACCGCGGGCAG
This sequence comes from Caballeronia jiangsuensis, assembly GCF_046030135.1. Taxonomy (NCBI): domain Bacteria; kingdom Pseudomonadati; phylum Pseudomonadota; class Betaproteobacteria; order Burkholderiales; family Burkholderiaceae; genus Caballeronia; species Caballeronia jiangsuensis. The sequence continues at coordinate 186,300 of NZ_JAQQDB010000010.1, read as the reverse complement.
CGTCTTGCCTTCCAGGAACTCCAGGAACGCGCCGCCGCCGGTCGAGATGTAGCTCACCTTGTCGGCGATGTTGTACTTCGCGATGGCCGCGAGCGTGTCGCCGCCGCCCGCGATCGAGAACGCCGACGAACTGGCGATCGCCTGCGCGAGCGTCTTCGTGCCGTTGCCGAACTGGTCGAACTCGAACACGCCGACCGGGCCGTTCCAGACGATCGTGCCGGCCGTTTCGAGCTGCGCCGCGAGCGCCTTGGCCGTATCCGGGCCGATGTCGAGGATCAGGTCGTCGTCGGCGACATCCGCGACGGGCTTGATTTCCGCCTTCGCGGTCGGCGCGAATTCCTTCGCCGTCACGACGTCGCTCGGAATCGGCACCGATGCGCCGCGCGTGCGCGCCTGCTCGATGATTTCCTTCGCTTCGTCGACGAGATCGGCTTCCGCGAGCGACTTGCCGATCTTGAGACCCGACGCCAGCATGAACGTATTCGCGATGCCGCCGCCGACGATCAATTGATCGACCTTCTCGGCGAGCGACTTCAGAATGGTGAGCTTGGTCGACACCTTCGAGCCCGCGACGATCGCGACCAGCGGGCGCTTCGGGTTGCCGAGCGCCTTGCCGAGCGCGTCGAGTTCGGCGGCGAGCAGCGGGCCCGCGCACGCGACAGGCGCGTACTTCGCGATGCCGTGCGTCGTGGCTTCGGCGCGGTGCGCGGTGCCGAACGCGTCGTTCACGTAGACATCGCAGAGCTTCGCCATTTTCTGCGCGAGGGCGTCGTCATTCTTTTTCTCGCCCTTGTTGCAGCGGCAGTTTTCCAGCAGCACGACGTTGCCCGGCTGGACCTGAACGCCGTCGACCCAGTCGGCGACGAGCGGCACGTCGCGCCCGAGCAGTTCCGACAGGCGCGCCGCGACCGGCGCGAGCGAGTCTTCCGGCTTGAACTGGCCTTCGGTCGGACGGCCCAGGTGGGACGTGACCATCACGGCCGCGCCCGCGTCGAGGGCGGCCTTGATCGCCGGGACGGAGGCGCGCACGCGCGTGTCTTCGGTGATGTTGCCGTTATCGTCTTGCGGCACGTTGAGATCCGCGCGGATGAACACACGCTTGCCGGAGACTTTGCCTTCGGCGATCAGATCGGTGAAACGCAGTACTTTCGTCATGGGAGTCAACGTAGGTAAAGAAGCGGTTCGGGCGGGGACGGCCGTCGGGGCGGCCGGTTCGTGGAGTCGCCGCGTGCGGGCCGCCGGGCAGGACGGCTCGCGCGCGGATCAGGCTGGAGGCGAAGGCCGCGCGGTGAAGCCGAACGCGCGTGCCGGAAGCGGAAAAAAGGGATCGGACAGATGAATCCGGAGATGTGCGCGAAGCGCGCTCGGGCGCGTGCACGCAGCCGGGAGCGGCGGATTGGAAAATCGTAGCGCGGTGACTGCCGGACACACTTTCGACCTCGCTCACTCGGGAAAGACCATCATTTTAACCGATCGCCTTGACGGCTTTTAGCGGGCAATCGTTGATGACGCGTATTTGGCGACGACGCATTCATCACGCGCGGCGACTTCACACCGCGAGCCGCAGCAGCGTGAACACGAGCATGCCGACGGCGATCGTGCCCATCATGCCGCGCCGCCACAGGTAGTATGCGAGCCCGGCCGCCGACGCCCATAGCGCATGATTCGACAGCGCGAGCGAAATGCCCGTGGACGTCTCCAGCAGATCCGGCACGACGACGCCCGCGAGCGCCGCGGCCGGCGCGTAGCGCAGCACGCGCTGCACGCGCGGCGGCAACACCATGCGCTCGCCGCCGATCAGAAAGAGCGCGCGCGTGACCGCGGTGACGAGGCCCATACCGAGAATCGCGAGCCAGACGTGCAGCGCGCTCATCGGAGGGGCCTCGTGGCGGCGGGCTTGTCGTCCTTGTTACCGGCGACTGGCTTCGGCCCTGTACGTTCCGCGATCACGTCCGCGAGCGTACCCGCGAGCAACGCCGCGAACACCGCGAGCGGCAGGCCGAAGCGATACGGCAGATCGAACGCCAGCAGCGCGACGACACTGGCGACGGCGACTGCCGCGAGCGTCGAGCGCGTCGCGATCGCCGAAACGATGAGCGGAATCAGCGCGAGCGTGCCGGCGAGTTCGAGACCCCAGTTATCGGGAATCAGGCTCGCGAGCAGAATCCCGATCACCGACGAGCTCTGCCACGACAACCAGCTCGACACCGCCAGCCCCCAGAAGAACGCTTCCTTGCCGGGCTGCCAGCCGACCGGAAAATTTCGCTTCGAAAACATCAGATAGATGATGTCGCCGTTGAAATAGCCGAGCACCAGACGGCGCTTGAGCGGCAGATAGGCGAAATGCGGCGCGAGCCCCGCGCTGAAGATGACGAAGCGCAGATTGACCATCGCGGCGGTCAGGAGAATGGTCCAGAGCGGCAGCTTCGCGGCGAAGAGCGGCAGCACCGCGAGTTGAGACGAGCCCGCGTACACCGCGAACGACATGCCGAGCGCCTGCGGCACGGTCAGCACGGACTTCGTCATCGCGATGCCGGTCACGAGACCCCACGAGAACGTCGCCAGGACGGCGGGCGAGAAGGTGCGCACGCCCTCGAAAAACGCGCGGCGATTCGTGTCTGACAGCCGGTCGAGCATGAGCGAATGCGAGGCGAACAGGACAACCCGTGATGCCATTGCGCGGCCTCGATCGATTGCGCGATGGATCGGGAAAAACCGGGAAAATCGGGAATGGTGAGCTTCGCCGTTTCGTTCCGCTATTTTTCAGCGGACGGCGAAAGGCAAATTATAGCGTCGTGAAAGGCGCTCCAAGATCGGTTTCGTCGCGAAAAGACGCTAAAATGACGGTCTTTCGCTGCCTTTGCGCCCTCGCCGCGCGTCTTCCCCACGGAATCCACGCAAGAAAGCGCGCCGGGCGCCGCTGCCTTTCAGAACGCGGGCGGCCTGCCGAAACCCACTTGAACCGAGACAGCTAGGAGAACCGTATGTCAATGGCCGACCGCGACGGCAAGATCTGGATGGATGGCAAGCTCATCGACTGGCGTGATGCCAAGATCCACGTTCTGACCCACACGTTGCACTACGGCATGGGCGTTTTCGAAGGCGTGCGCGCGTACAAGACCGCACAGGGCACGGCCATCTTCCGCCTGAAAGAACACACGAAGCGCCTGCTGAACTCGGCAAAGATCTTCCAGATGGACGTCCCGTTCGACGCCGCCACGCTCGAAGCCGCGCAACTGGAAGTCGTCAAGGCGAACAACCTGGAAAGCTGCTACATCCGCCCGATCATCTGGGTCGGCTCGGAAAAGCTCGGCGTTTCGGCCAAGGGCAACACGATCCACGTGGCCATCGCCGCTTGGCCGTGGGGCGCGTACCTCGGTGAAGACGGCCTCGCGAAGGGCATCCGCGTGAAGACGTCGTCGTTCACGCGCCATCATGTGAACGTGTCGATGGTGCGCGCGAAGGCTTCCGGCTGGTACGTGAACTCGATTCTCGCGAATCAGGAAGCCGTCGCCGACGGTTACGACGAAGCCCTGCTGCTGGACGTGGACGGTTACGTGTCCGAAGGCTCCGGCGAGAACTTCTTCCTCGTGAACAACGGCAAGATCTACACGCCGGACCTGGCGTCGTGCCTCGACGGCATCACGCGCGATACCGTCATCACGCTCGCGCGCGATTTCGGCATCCCGGTCATCGAAAAGCGCATCACCCGCGACGAGGTCTACACCTGCGACGAAGCGTTCTTTACCGGCACCGCCGCCGAAGTCACGCCGATCCGCGAGCTCGACAACCGCACCATCGGTTCCGGCGCGCGCGGCCCGATCACGGAAAAGCTGCAAAGTGCGTTCTTCGACGTCGTCGGCGGCAAGAACGAGAAGTACGCGAGCTGGCTCGCGAAGGTTTAATCGACCTCATGCGACGCGGCGGGCCGAACGCTCGCCGCGCGCTGGACATCTGACAAGAGATAGCAATGAGCGACCTGAAGGAAATGCCGCTGGTGGAATTGTCGGCGAAGGACCTGCCCGCCTTCTGCCCGAACCCGAAAATGCAGCGCTGGAGCACGCATCCGCGCGTGTTCATCGACGTGACCCACGGCGAAGCGCGCTGCCCGTACTGCGGCACGCGCTACAAGCTGAAAGACGGCGAAGTGCTCAAGGGCGGCCACTGAAAGCCGCCGGGCGCCGGCCGCGCCCTGATCGTTTGCGCCGCGCAGCATCGGCGCACGTCAACCCACACCAATCGACGGCCCGCCCCAAGGCGGTGGGCCGCGTTTATTTTGAGATCGGATAACGAAAGATGCGCCGTGCGCTGGTTATAGCACCGAACTGGATCGGTGACGCATTGATGGCGCAGCCGCTCTTTACGCTCTTGCGCAAGCTCCATCCGCGCATCGCGATCGATGCCGTCGCGCCCACCTGGGTCGCGCCCGTGCTGGAACGCATGCCCGAGATCCGCGATGTCTACGCGACGGACCTCGCCCACGGCAAGCTGCAACTGCTGCGCCGCTGGCAGCTCGCGAGCGATTTGCGCGATGTCGGCTACGACGCCGCCTACGTGCTGCCCAACTCCGTCAAATCCGCGCTGATTCCGTGGATGGCGGGCATCAACTTGCGCATCGGCTACAAGGGCGAGAGCCGCTACGGGCTCTTGAACGTGCGCCACGCGAATCCGCCGAAGACCGAGCGCCCCCCGATGACCGCGCATTACGCCGCGCTCGCCTACACGCCGGGCGCGAAGCTGCCGTTCGTCGACAGATTCGCCCAGCCCGAAGCGGCCGCGGCGCCCGACGCGCAGACGCTTCCCGTGCCGCGTCTCGAATCCGATCCGAACGAGGCCGCGCGCGTCTCGACGCGCTTCGATCTCGACACGCGCGCGCCGCTCGTCGTGTTTTGTCCGGGCGCGGAATACGGCCCGGCCAAGCGCTGGCCGCCGGAGCATTTTGCGTCGCTCGCGCAGTTCATCGCGCAGTCGTTCCCGTATGCGCGCATCATCGCGCTCGGCTCGAAGAAGGACGCGCCGATCGCGCAGGCCATCGCGGAGCGCGCGCCGATGGTCCGCAACCTGTGCGGCCAGACCTCGCTCGGCGAAGCGTGCGCGCTCATTTCTCGGGCAAGCGCGGTCGTCACCAACGATTCCGGCCTGATGCACGTCGCGGCCGCGTCGCGCCGGCCGCTCGTCGCGGTCTACGGCTCGACTGATCCGCGCCACACGCCGCCCTTGTCCGATCTCGCAAAGGTACAATGGCTGCATCTTGAATGCAGTCCGTGCTTTGCCCGCGAGTGTCCGCTCGGCCATCTGAACTGCTTGCGCGAACTCTCGGCCGAACAGGTCTTCGGCGATCTGCGAGGGATGCTGCTCGCGCATCGTTGATGTTGCGCTCACGCGTCAAAACGCGTGTCCAACAAGACGGTTTCCAGCCGTGTGTGCGGGTGCGGACACGCGAATGTCTCCGAACGGGGGCATGCTTTGACCAATGACCGATGCAGCGCGCCGTTCCGTTGCCTGCCGCCATCAGCGGCTTCGAGCGGCGCGCAGCACCGAATGCCAGAGACCCACGAGCCATGCCACGTTTCGCCCGCCTCTTCGAAGCCGCCGCCGATACTCTCAACGCTTACTATCAGGCAGTCGCGGACAACAGCATCGACAGTGTGATGTCGCTGTGGATCGACGAGGATTTCGCCGCCTGCGTCTGCGCGGACGGCACGCATCTGCACGGGCTGGAAAGCATCCGCGCCGGTCTCGGCAAGCAATTCGAAACGCAGGCGGTGACCATCGAGCCGCTCGATATCCGCGTGTACGACAGCCTGGGCACGGTCGTTTATGCGATCGCCGAGGCGCATCAGCCGGCCGCGCCGGCGAGCGTACCGCGCATGATCTACACGACTTACGTGATGGTTCACGAGCGCGGCGAATGGCGCATCGCGCATATTCACGCGAGCGAGATGCCGATGGAAACGGCGGGCCAGTTCGCGGCGAAGCTGCGTCATGGTCAGGGACCGCTGCACTGAAGACTTGAAGCGCTGAAGAAGACGTCTGTCGGGGAGGGGCCATGAAGCGCGATCCGTTGTTGAAACACGATTCGTCATTCGTGGACAAAGCGCCTGCCGTAGCACTGAAGGCAACCGCGCGCGTGCCGGGGCTGCCGGGCGCGGACTGGCTCTATAACGCGCCGCGCTGGCTGCCGACGAGCCATGCGCAGACCATCGTCCCAGCTCTGTTCGGCCGCAAGCCCGCCGTGAGTTATCGCCGCGAGCGCTGGAACACGCCCGATGGCGATTTCATCGATCTCGATTTCCTCACGCACGATCCCGGCGACGAACCCGCCGCGAACGCCCCGCTCTTCGTGCTCTTTCACGGCCTCGAAGGCAATTCCGACTCGCACTACGCCCGCACGATGATGGCCGCCGCCCGCGCGCGCGGCTGGCACGGCGTCGTGCCGCATTTTCGCAGTTGCAGCGGCCCGCTCAACCTGCTGCCGCGCTTCTATCATCTCGCGGACAGCGCCGAAGTCGACTGGATCCTGCGTCGGCTCGCGCAATCGCATCCCGGGCCGATCGTCGCGGCGGGCGTATCGCTCGGCGGCAACGTGCTGCTGCACTGGCTGTGCAAAAACGGCAAGGATGCGTCGATCGTCAGTGCCGCCGCGGCCATCTCCGCGCCGCTCGACGTCCACGCGGGCGGCCTCGCGATCTCGCGGGGTTTCGGCATGGTCTATACGCGCAGCTTCCTGAAGTCGCTGAAGAAGAAGGCGCTCGCGAAGCTCGGCCAGTATCCCGGTCTTTACGATCGCGACGCCGTGCTCGCCGCGCGCACGCTATACGAGTTCGACAACGTCGTCACCGCGCCGCTGCACGGCTTTCGCGACACCAATCACTATTGGTCGACGGCGACCATCCGCGCGCATCTGAAGCACATCGAAGTGCCCGCGCTGCTATTGAACGCACGCAACGATCCGTTCCTGCCCGAGTTCGCGCTGCCTTCGGTGGCCGAAGTGTCGGCGCGCGTGACGCTCGACCAGCCGAATCACGGCGGGCACGTCGGCTTCATGACGGGGCCGTTTCCCGGCCGGATCGACTGGCTGTCGCTGCGGGTGTTCGGCTATCTGGAGAACTTCGTTTCGTGAACCATCATGGATGAAATCGTCAGGCAGGCGCTCGCCAAATGGCCCAACGTTCCGCATTGCACAGGCTGGCTGCTGCTCGACCGGCGCGGCCAGTGGCGCATGCGCGACGACGCCGCGCAGGCAGCCGGCGAACTCGGCACGCCGATCCGGCATGAAGCGCTGCTGGGCTTCATCAATCGCAACTACGAGAGCGATGCCGACGGTCAGTGGTTCTTCCAGAACGGACCGCAGCGCGTGTACGTAGAACTGGCGTACACGCCGTGGATCGTGCGCCTGCACGCGGCGGACGGCGCGTTGCGCCTGACCGATCAGGCCGGGGCGTCGTTCGGGCCTGCGCACGCGTTCATCGACGACGAAGGCGGCATCCTCTTTTCCGACGACGCATCGCCCGCGCGCGTGGCCGCCCTGCACGATCACGATATCGAAGTGTTCGCGAATCACGCATCGCTCGACGATGCGGGCAAGGGCGGCGTGTTCCATTGGCGCGATGGCGTCGATCTGCCCGTGCAGCCGATCGCGCGCGCCGACGTCGCGACGCGCTTCGGTTTCGTGGCGAGTCCCGCCGACCGCGCCGCCGCGAAGAAAGACTGATCTAGCTGTTCTTCTCCAGCTCGCGCTCTTCCTTGTAGCGCGTCTCGAAATCGCGCAGGCGCGCGGAAATCGTCGAGAGATCGTAGAAGCTGGCGGTCTTCACATCGCGCGCTTCCTTCAGTTGCCGGATCGCGGATGGCCATGCGCCGTCCAGCGCGAACTTCTCGGCCATCGCCTGATGCTGTTGCAGCGGATCGTTGAGACCGGCGCTCGCCTGCGCGAGATAGAACCACCAGTCGGGCCGCGCCGGCTCGGCGCGCGTCCCGCGGCGTGCGAGCGTCTGCGCTTCGGCGAAGCGGCGTGCGGAAAGCAGCGCCTGCAAATGCACGTCGATGGCAGCGTGCGATTCCGGCCAGCGTTTCTGCGCGATGTCCGCGAGACGGATAGCGTCGTCGTTGCGGCCCGCGCGGCGCGCGATGTCGGCCGCCAGCACGTCGAGGCTCGGCGTGCTGCGTAGCGCGGGCGGCGCGGGCGGGGCCTTCGTCGCCGACACCGGCGCCGACCGGCCTTCGACGTGAACCGGCGGCAGAGCGATGTCGCTGCTCGCGCGAGACGGCTTCGCTGGCGTCGAGTCGGGCTGCGGCGCGTTGCCGAGATTCAGCGCTGCGCGCGCGTTGTTGAGCGGCGTCGCGATCATCGAAGGGTCCGCGTTGCGCAGCGATTGCTCGCCGCCCTTGCGTGACGTCACGGGCGGCGCGGTCGGCACCGTTTCCTGCGATGGCCGCGCGCGATCCTCCTGCCGAACCTGCGCCGATGCCGCCGCCGTGCTCGCCTCCTCGCCCTCGAACAGCTTGCGCGCTTTGGCGAGCGCGTCGCTGGCGGCGTCGTAATTGCCCATCAACGATTGCGCGAGTGCGATCCCATACCAGTTCGACGCCGGGTTGAGCGCCGTCTGATCCTCGATTTCCGATTTGAGCCGGCTCGCGACTTCGCGATAGTCGCTCGCGTAGTTCACCTGCAGCACGCGCGCGCGGGCGCGCACGAACGCATATTCCGCCGATTGACGCGGCTGACGGTACGGCACGCGCCGCGCGCGGCCTTCCATGTCGGCGATGCGATCGGTCGTGAGCGGATGCGTGCGCACGTACGGCGGCACGCCGTTATCGGCCATCGAATAGCGGTCGAGGCGCTCGAAGAACGCGACCATCGCGTACGGGTCGTAACCGGCGGCGGCGAGCATCTGGAAGCCGACGCGATCGGCCTCGTGCTCGGCCGCGCGCGAGAAGCGCAGTTGATTGTCGACGGCGAACGCCTGGCCGCCCATCGCGATGCCCATGCCCAGATCTCCGCTATGCGCGAGCAGACCCGCGAGCATGCCGGCGACCATCGCGGCAAGCGCCGCGTAAGTGCTCTTTTCCTGCGTGCCGAGCATGCGCGCGATGTGACGCTGAAGCACGTGCCCCATTTCGTGGCCGATCACCGACGCCAGTTCCGACTCGGTCTGCGTCGCGGCGATCAAACCCGTATTCACGCCGATGAAGCCGCCCGGCATCGAGAACGCGTTGATCTGCGAATCGCGCACGGCGAACAGGTCGAAGTCGGGCCGATAGCCGCCGAGATACTGCACGGCCGCGGCGGCGGACAGCTTCGACGAGATCGAATCGAGGTAGTCGCGCAACAGCCAGTCGTCGAGATAGTCGGGATCGGCGCGCACTTCGCGCATCATCCGCTCCCCGACCTTGCGCTCGGCCTGCGGAGTGAGCGAGCCGCCGGAGCCATCGCCGAGATCCGGAAGTTGCACCGACGAAAGCGGCGCGCGCAGGCCGGACATGGTGCCGGGTCGATTCGCGAAGCGGCTTTCGGCGCCGCCGTAGACGCCGAAAACGCCTTCCGCGACGTTGGCCGGCACGTCGCTACCGACATTTTCCTGCGATGACCGCAATTGCGACGCCGCGAGCGTGCCGGTCGCGTTCGCGGAAGGCGAGCCCGATTGCGCCAGCGCCGCGGGCGGCATGGCGAGGGCGACGCACAGCAGGGAGATGAGCACGCGGCTCGGACGTGTCGGATGCATGGCGCGAAACGGTCGAAGCGCCGATGGTCGGCTCGAAAACTAAAACGAGCTTATCGTATCAAGTGTTGCGTGTGGGGCGTCTCGCATCGGCCGTGCGTGGCTGTGGACGACGCGACGTTTCGCGAAAAACCGCGCGAAATCACGCTGGTATGATAGGCGCCCATTCGAAGGAGACGCTATGTCCGGACTCACCCATTTCGATGCCGCCGGCGAGGCGCACATGGTCGATGTCGGCGCGAAGAACGAAACGCGGCGGGTCGCCGTGGCGCGCGGCTCGATCGCGATGCTCGACGGCACGCTCGCGCTGATTCGCGAAGGCCGCGCGAAGAAAGGCGACGTGCTCGGCGTCGCGCGCATCGCCGCGATTCAGGGCGCGAAACGCACCGCCGATCTGATCCCGCTGTGTCATCCGCTGGCGCTGACGCGCGTCGCGGTAGATTTCACGATCGATGAAGCGCTACCCGGCGTGCATTGCGAAGTGCGCGTGGAGACGGTCGGGCGCACCGGTGTGGAGATGGAAGCGCTGACCGCCGTGCAGGTCGGCTTGCTCACGGTCTACGACATGTGCAAGGCGGTCGATCGCGGGATGACCATCACGAACGTGCGCGTGATGGAGAAGCATGGCGGGAAGTCGGGCGACTGGGTGGCGGCAGATCAAACAGCGCCGACACCCTGACCATCCTCACTCCTCGTCGTCTTCCGCCGACGGCACCTGACTCTGCGCCGGCACCCCATACAGCTTCACCAGATCCGCCCTGAAGGGAGCCAGCGACGTGCCGGCTTCATCGACCAGATCGTAGACGGCAGCAAGCTGCTTTGGCCAGTCGTGTAGCTGCATCGCGAAAATCTTCAGGCGCGCCATCGTGTCGAGCGCTTCGGCGCGTTGTCCGGCGAGCGCCTGCAGCACCGCGTATCGGCGCAACACCGTTTCGCCCGGCAACAGCGCGATCGCCTTCCGGTGCGCGGCGAGCTTCTCCTCGACGTTCTGCGCGTTGATCGGCAGCAGCGTCGCCGCGCCGTATTCGCCCCATGCCGTGAACAGGAACGAAGGATTGTCGCGATACTGCTCCGCGGGCCGCGAGCCGTAATAGAGCACTTCGGCGCGATTGTAATCACGCAGCGTCGGATAAAGCGCCGCCAGCCCACCGAGCACGAGCACGACATACACGCCATACGACAGCGGACGCGCGACGAGCCGCAGCGGCCGTGTCTCCAGGAGCCCGATGACGAGCATCGCCGGCATCAGAAAGAACATGTACTGCTGCGGATACTCGACGAGCGCGTGCATCATCAGCACGCCGAGCAGCGACAGCGCGAAAATGCGCGCCGGCGTCTGCGGCGCGCGCAGCACGCGGATCAGCCAGAACACGATGCCCGCGACGAGAATCGCCATGCCGAGCGCGCCCGTTTTCGCGAGCAGGTCGATGAAGATGTCGTGCGCGTTATTCGCGATCTCCACGCCGCCGAGATCGCGAACGAGATCGAACTGATAACGCGGAAACTCGCCCCAGCCGACGCCCAGCAGCGGATGCGTCTTGAACATCGTCCAGCCGTATTTCCAGAGCGCCAAGCGCGGCGCGATCTGACTGGCTTCCTGCATGCGCTCCGCCGCCGATTGCGCAAGACCGAAGTCGTAGCGCACGTTCGCCCAGCGCACCGCCGCGTTCACGGCGAAGAAGACGATTGCAAGCAGAACCGGGACGATCCACGCGCGCACATCGCGACGGCCCGGCCCGTCGAAACCTTCCGACGCGACCGGACGCCCGATCACGAAGGCCATCCAGAATCCGGCGACGACGATCACGGCTGTCTGCAGCCACGGTCCGCGCGATACCGTGAGCGCGAGACCGAGCGAATACGCCGCCGACAGAATCAGCCACAGCACGATCGGGAGCCGCCGCGCCTGCACGAAATACAGCGCCCCCGCCAGCGCGAACGCGATCACGGTCGCGAGGTGATTCGCCTGCGCCATGTTGCCGAAGGGACGTCGTTCGACCATCACGTTGTACGCGACCACGAACGGCGTGAACTTCACTTCGAGATGCAGCAACTGCACGATCTGGCAGAAGACCGCGAACAGTCCGCCGACCATCAACGCAGCCGCGCCGATTCTCAGCGTCTTCTCCGCGAGCCCCGCCCGCACGAGTCCGAAGCCCGTATGCACCACGACGAACGACGCGAGCAGATACGCGCCGCCGAGCCAGTTCATCGATGGCTGAGCGACCGGCAACAGCAGCGTCTGCGCGACGAGCAGTACGCCGAACGCGAGCGGCATCAGCGCGACGACCGGCGACGCGAACGGCACTTTCGGCTCGGACACGCGCACGAGAAGCGCGACCGTCGCGCCGAGCGCCAGATAGAGCGCGAGCGCGTTGTATTCGGCGTAGAAAGTCGGAATCGGATACGTGTGGTTGACGACCGCGAAGGGAATCGTCAACGCAAGACACAAGACGGCAAAACAGAGAAAGCGTGCGTATTGGGAAGGCATAGGGACAGGGAACGTCGGCAACCGGCGCACTATACAAAACTTTGCCCCCGCTGTCCGTCGAACGGCCGGAATTGCTACGAAATCGCTGCTTTTCGCGCAAAAACGACGCTGCATCGACGCGGCGGCGCCGTAAATCCTGCCGCCGCGCTTCCCCATTCGTCGCGATCTTGCGCACCGCTTACGCGCGGCACTCCGGCGGGGCAAGGTTCGCGCGGAGCGTTGCCGCCTGCGCAGGCAATGGGCCGGCGCCCGGCGCGGGCAGCGACGAATCCGTTTTCGCTGCCGCGAAGCATTCCCATGTCACCGATCCCGCTTGCACGACGCCGCGGCTCAGCGCGACGCGCGCGGTCGGGGTATCGGCGTTATCGGGTGTCGAAGGGACGAGCACGAGCGTGTTTGAACCCTCGGGCGCGACGCGCGTTGTGTACGCAATCGTGATCTGCCCGGTGTCGCTATCGACGTGAATCGACTCGACGTTGCGCGTGCCCGGCGGCGACGCAAAGCCGCCCGCGAGATCCGCGCCGCTCGCCGCGTTCTCCGCGACCCCGAGCCGCGCCGCCGCCGCGAGCGTGATGCCCTCGCCCACGCGACTTCGCGCCAGATAATCCTGGTACGCGGGTATCGCATACGCCGCGACCACACCGACGATCGCAAGCACGATCATCAGTTCGATCAGCGTGAAGCCGCGCGTCTGAACTTCTTCCGCGCGCCGTCCGAACCACCATGCGCGCCGTTCGCGCGGCGCGTCCAAATCACAAGCCATCGTCGTCATTGCTGCTCCAGGAAATCAAAAAGCGCCCTGCCGCGAGATGCGATCAGGACGCTTCGATCGTATTGAGGGAGCGCAACGAGCAACAGTCGGCCGAACGGCCTAGGAGATTTCGCGGACGCGCGGTCAGCCGGCCGCGCGATTGCCCTCAGCGAGCGCGCGGCGTTTGAGCAGCCAGCCCAGCGCGACGACCAGGAACGCCCCGGCGACGCGCGCCGCATATCCGGCGAACTCGGTATTGAGCGCGGGCCATCGGTCGATGAACGGATCGTCGATGATGAGTCCCCCCGCGATCCATCCGAGCAGGCCCGCGCCGACCAGCACGACCGCCGGAAAACGGTCGAGCAGCTTCAGCACCAGCGTGCTGCCCCACACGATGAGCGGAATGCTCACGATCAGCCCGAAGATCACCAATGCGAGCCGATGACGCGGATCGGCGGCTTCGGCCGCGCCGGCGATCGCGATCACGTTGTCGAGGCTCATCACGGCATCGGCGACGATGATCGTCTTCACCGCGGCCCACAGACGGTCCGATGCGTTGATCTCGTGTTCGTCGTGATCCGGCTGCATCAGCTTCACGCCGATCCACAAAAGCAGCATGCCGCCCACGAACTTGAGGAACGGAATGTCGAGCAGCATCACGGCGAACGCGATCAGCACGACACGCAGGATGATCGCGCCGAGCGTGCCGAGCACGATGCCTCGCGTGCGCTGCTGATCCGGGAGATTACGGCACGCGAGCGCGATCACGACGGCGTTGTCGCCGCCGAGCAGAATGTCGATCACGATGATCTGGACGACCGCGCCCCAGTGAAGCGTCGAAAAGAATTCAAACATGAGGCAGAAATAAAAAAGCGAGGAAGCAATGCTCCCTCGCTTTTTGTTGGCTTATATACGAAAGGAATCAGTAAGAGTACCAAACCCTCGCGTAATTTGCCCGCTCGATGTCAGAGAACCGACTTCAGCAGACGCGCCATCTCCGACGGATTCTTCGTGACCTTGATGCCGCACGCGTCCATGATTTCGAGCTTGGCGTCCGCCGTGTCCGCACCGCCCGAGATCAGCGCGCCAGCGTGGCCCATGCGCTTGCCCGGGGGCGCCGTCACGCCCGCGATGAAGCCGACGACCGGCTTCTTCATGTTGTCCTTGATCCAGTAAGCGGCGTTCGCTTCGTCCGGACCGCCGATCTCGCCGATCATGATGACGGCGTCCGTGTCCGGATCGTCGTTGAACATCTTCATCACGTCGATGTGCTTGAGACCGTTGATCGGATCGCCGCCGATACCCACCGCCGACGACTGGCCGAGGCCGAGCGCCGTCAGCTGACCGACTGCTTCGTACGTCAGCGTGCCCGAGCGCGACACCACGCCGATGCGGCCTTTCTTGTGGATGTGACCCGGCATGATGCCGATCTTCAGCTCGTCCGGCGTGATCGTGCCGGGGCAGTTCGGTCCGAGCAGCAGCGTCTTGCGGTTTTCGCGGCGCATGCGGTCCTTGATTTCGAGCATGTCGCGAACCGGAATGCCTTCCGTGATGCAGATCGCGAGGTCGAGATCGGCCTCGACGGCTTCCCAGATCGCGGCGGCTGCGCCCGCGGGCGGCACGTAGATGACCGAAACGGTCGCGCCGGTTTCGGCCTTCGCTTCCTTGACGGACGCGTAGATGGGAATGCCTTCGAAGTCTTCGCCGGCCTTCTTCGGGTTCACGCCCGCGACATACGCCTCACGGCCGTTCGCGTATTCGCGGCACGCGCGCGTGTGGAACTGGCCGGTCTTGCCGGTGATGCCCTGCGTGATGACCTTCGTGTCTTTGTTGATCAGAATCGACATGTAGTGACCTCTGTTCGTTTGGCGTCGCCAAAGCTCGCGCTCGGCGACCGCCATTCGTATCTGGTGGAACGCTCTCTTAGGCTCGGTAAGCGAAACCGCGCTTACTTGCCTTCGGCTGCCGCGACGACCTTCTGCGCGGCTTCTTCCATGCTGTCCGCCGAGATGATCGGCAGGCCCGAGTCGGCCAGCATCTTCTTGCCGAGGTCTTCGTTCGTGCCCTTCATGCGCACGACGAGCGGCACCTTCAGGTCCACGGCCTTCGACGCCACGATCACGCCTTCCGCGATCACGTCGCAGCGCATGATGCCGCCGAAGATGTTCACGAGAATGGCCTTGAGGTTCGGATTCTTCAGCATCAGCTTGAACGCTTCGGTCACCTTCTCGGTCGTCGCACCGCCGCCGACGTCGAGGAAGTTGGCCGGCTCGCCGCCGAACAGCTTGATGGTGTCCATGGTCGCCATCGCGAGGCCCGCGCCGTTCACGAGACAGCCGATGTTGCCGTCGAGCGAGATATACGCGAGGTCGAACTTCGACGCTTCGACTTCAGCCGGATCTTCTTCGTCCAGATCGCGGTAAGCGACGATTTCCGGGTGACGGAAGAGCGCGTTCGAATCGAAGTTGAACTTGGCGTCGAGCGCGATGACCTTGCCTTCGCCGGTCAGGATCAGCGGGTTGATTTCCGCGAGCGACGCGTCGGTTTCGTAGAACGCCTTGTACAGACCTTGCAGGATCGCGCGCGCTTGCGGAATCGATGCGTCCGGAATGCCGATCTTGCGTGCGAGGTCATCGGCGTCTGCATCTTGCAGACCGGTCGACGGCTCGACGGCGAACTTGTGCAGCAGCTCGGGCGTCTTTTCCGCGACTTCTTCGATGTCCATGCCGCCTTCGCTCGACGCCATCACGACGACTTTCTGCGAAACGCGGTCGAGCACGAGGCCGACGTACAGTTCCTTCTTGATGTCCGCGCCTTCTTCGATCAGCAGGCGATTCACCTTCTGGCCTTCGGCGCCGGTCTGGTGCGTAATGAGCTGCATGCCGAGGATCTGGTTCGCGTATTCGCGGACCTGCTCGATCGACTTCGCGACCTTCACGCCGCCGCCCTTACCGCGGCCGCCGGCGTGAATCTGCGCCTTGACGACCCAAACCGGGCCGCCCAGCTCTTCCGCGGCCTTGACCGCATCATCCACCGAGAACACGGGTTTGCCGCGCGGGACCGCGACGCCGAATTTCCGCAGGATTTCCTTACCCTGGTACTCGTGAATCTTCATGCGTGATTCCTTCAGTCTGAGAGTTGGAGTGAACTTCTATGTGCTTGAACCGCTTATTTTTCGATTCTTGTTTGAATTCCATGCGTGCGCGCAAGCGCTGCCTGCGCGCTACGAGGCGGACTTTGTCTCCGGCCTGTCCTGTACCGTTGTGCCGGTGTCCGTTTGACCGGCGGGTGCGTGGCCGAACCAGCGCGGGTAATACTCTTTGACCGCGGGGCCGTCGAAACGCAACGCGTGACATCGGCCGAGCTGAAACGGCGGCTCGTCCTGCGGTGCGGTCGTGGAGGGATTGGCGGCGTCGGATTGATTGAACGGATTGCCGTCTTCGATCTTCCAGACGTCGCCGGCGAATGCCTGAATGGCTGCGGTCGGCAGGACGCCGCACAGTTCGGTGAGATGCGTGCAGCCGGCCGCGCCGCGCAGCAGTCTGGTGGCTTCGCGGCGAAAACTTTGGAGCAGATTGAGCCCGATGAGCTTGCGATAGACCGGATTGGACTCGGCGCACAGCGCGCCATAGGGCGACCAGTCCGACGATGCTTCGACGTCGACGATGGTGAGCTTGCGGTCGATGGTGATGCGCAGCCAGAGTTCATGGATCGGCAGGCCGTGTGGCCGGACGCCCGTGGCGAGGCGAAAGTCGCGCGGCTTCTCATCGGTTAGACAGGCTTCGATATCCCAGAGGCCGTCGTCACGCTCGAACGCTTCCAGCCTAATCGCGCGACGGTGGCGCAATTGTCGGGGAGCGGGAGGCGAGAGAGGCATGCTGGAAGTGAGCCGGTACGGGGGAAACCGTGGAATTTTAGCATATTGGGTATTTGGAGCCGGACATGCGTTCCACGAATGAAACGTGCGTGCGGTTTCGGCAGAGACAGGCCGACATTCAGTCGTCGACGATGTCTTCGCTCCAGTCCTCGTCGCCGCCCTTCAGTATCTTCCCGATGGTGCCGCTGGAAAAGCCGCGCGCGGCCAGAAAGCGCGCTTGCTTCGCACGTTCCGCAGGCGTCGCGGGCGGCACGCCGTACTTCTTCTCCCACACGGCCTGGGCGCGCGCGGTTTCGGATTGCGCGAGTTTGTCAGCGGTTTCACTGATGAGCTCATCGCCGACGGCATGGCGCTTCAGCTCGTTGATGATCCTGCTGCCGCCCATTCGCGACGCCCGCCGATGCACGACGCTCTCGACAAAGCGTTCGTTCGACAGCCAGCCATCGCGTTCGAGGCTGTCGAGCAGCGATTCGAGCAAATCGGCTTCATCGACGTACGGGCGCAGCTTGCGCGACAACTCCGCCCGGCTGTATTCGCGCCGCGAGAGAAACGCGAGCGCACGCCCTTTCAGCGAGCGCTGCGGGCGTTTGGGATTGTTGACTTCGCTCGCCGAAGGCTTTCGGGCGCGTTGACTGGAGCGGCTGTAGACCGGTTCGGCCGATTCGACAGGTGCCGGCCCGGCAGGCGCGCATTGCTCGAAGGGCTCGAAAGGATCGGCGTCTTCGAACGGGTCCGTGAAGGGGGTGAGATCGGGTTCGGAGGGTTTGCTTGCGGGCGTGGCCGGCTGCGACGCGCGATCAACGGGACGTGCCTTCGGCTGCTCGGTCGCCTGCTTCAGCAAGGCGCGCGCTTGCTCCAGACGCGCGGCGCGATCGCTCGCATCCTCGCTGCTTTCGCCGTCTTTGACTGGCTCAAAAACGCGACGCGCCGACGCGAATGACTTCGCGTCGGCGCGCTGCTTGTTACTGCGTTTGAAGCCGCTCGACTTCGACGATGCACCACGCCGCTCGCTGCTTCGTTCGTAGCGATCGGCAGAGTCGGAACCGCTTTCGGTTCCTTCATCCGCCGTGTCAGCCTTCGATCCGAACCGACGCTTCTGCATCGTCCTTCAAGCCTGATGCTTACTCGTCGTCGGCCGTTGCAGCGCCTGCGACAGCAGCTTCGCCCAACGCGGCGACACCCAACGATGCGCGGATCTTGTTCTCGATCTCGCGTGCGATGTCCGGATTTTCGCGCAGGAATTCACGCGCGTTGTCCTTGCCCTGACCGATGCGATCGCCGTTATAGCTATACCAGGCGCCGGCCTTGTCGACCAGCTTCGCCTGCACGCCGAGATCGATGATTTCGCCCTGACGCGAGATGCCTTCGCCGTACAGGATGTCGAAGATGGCTTCGCGGAACGGCGGCGACACCTTGTTCTTCACGACCTTCACGCGCGTCTCGTTGCCGATGACTTCGTCGTTCTTCTTGATCGAGCCGATACGGCGGATATCCAGACGCACCGATGAATAGAACTTGAGCGCGTTACCGCCCGTGGTGGTTTCCGGGTTGCCGAACATCACGCCGATCTTCATGCGAATCTGGTTGATGAAGATCACGAGGCAGTTCGTGCGCTTGATCGTGCCGGTGAGCTTGCGCAGCGCCTGCGACATCAGACGCGCTTGCAGACCCGGCAGCGAGTCGCCCATTTCGCCTTCGATTTCCGCCTTCGGCACGAGCGCCGCGACCGAGTCGATGACGATCATGTCGATGGAGCCGGAGCGCACCAGCGCATCCGCGATTTCCAGCGCCTGCTCGCCCGTGTCCGGCTGCGAGATCAGCAGATCCTGCGCGTTCACGCCGAGCTTTTGCGCGTATTGCACGTCGAGCGCGTGTTCTGCGTCGATGAACGCCGCCGTGCCGCCGAGCTTCTGCATCTCCGCGATCACTTGCAGCGTGAGCGTGGTCTTGCCCGACGACTCCGGACCGTAGATTTCCACGACACGGCCGCGCGGCAAGCCGCCGACGCCGAGCGCGATGTCCAGTCCGAGCGAACCGGTGGAAACCACCTGAATGTCTTCGACCGCCTCACCTGCGCCGAGCCGCATGATCGACCCTTTGCCGAATTGCTTTTCGATCTGCGAGAGCGCGGCGGCCAGGGCCTTGCTCTTTTCCGCAGTCATTCCAGCCGGGCCTTTCTTGCTTTCTTCCATGAATCGTCCTTTGCTATGATGAACGGCGTCTGAGGCAGTGTTCACGGGCTTTTCCGTTGCTCGATCGAGCATACGAAACCACGCTTCACACTCACGCAGACACTGTATAAAAAAACAGTAGTTTTTGCAAGCATGCAACCGCGTGGCGCAGCTTTTTTTCCACGCCGCGCGAGACGCGCTAAAACTACGAAACACCTGGAGACCGCCGCGCCGGGCGACAAACGGTGCCGGCAATATAAGGCGCACACGACGATGCGAATCCTCATTGCCGAAGACGACAGCATACTCGCGGACGGCCTCGTCCGATCACTCCGCCAATCGGGATACGCCGTCGACCATGTGAAGCATGGCGTCGAGGCGGACACCGCGCTTTCCCTGCAGACTTTCGACCTGCTGATACTCGATCTCGGCCTGCCGCTCATGTCCGGTCTCGAAGTCCTGCGCCGCCTGCGCGCGCGCAACTCGCAGATGCCCGTGCTGATCCTGACCGCCGCCGACAGCGTCGATGAACGCGTCAAGGGCCTCGACCTCGGCGCGGATGACTATATGGCCAAGCCCTTCGCGCTAAACGAACTCGAAGCACGCGTGCGTGCGCTCACACGGCGCGGCGCGGGCGGCGGCCCGACGGTCGTCAAGCACGGCTCGCTTTCCTTCGATCAGGTCGGGCGCATCGCGACGATCGGCGATCAGGTCATCGATCTGTCCGCGCGCGAGCTCGGCGTGCTGGAAGTGCTGTTGCAAAGAACCGGCCGGCTCGTGTCGAAGGAACAGCTCGTCAATCACCTGTGCGAATGGGGCGAGGAAGTCAGCAATAACGCGATCGAGGTCTACGTGCACCGGTTGCGCAAAAAGATCGAGCCGAGCGGCGCGAAGATCATCACGGTACGCGGCCTGGGTTACACGCTGGAGAAAGCGGGCGTCACGGCGCCCGGCACGAACGGCGCGGGCCCGCAACCGTCGGGCGTCGCCGCCGGCCAACACTATAAGTAGCCTGCATGGCGTCGCCCGCTTCCACCGAATCGCCCGAGTCGCGAAAGTCAAATAATCACGCAAAAGCGAGCGCCGACGATTCCGACGCCCAGCGCGACGCGCGCTATGCCAACCCTTTCGCGCCGCCCGACGAACTCGAGCCCGACGACGAGACGCATCCGCGCTCGCTCTTCGGCGAGATTCTCGACTGGATGCTCGCGCCGCTGCTGCTGCTCTGGCCGATGAGCATCGCGGTGACGTATCTCGTCGCGAAGTCGATCGCGAACGGGCCGTTCGACCGCGCGCTCGAAGCCGACGCCTACGTGCTCGCGCGCCAGATTCAGCCGGTCAACGGCGTCGCCGAATTGCGGCTTCCGGACGCGACGCGCGATTTCCTGCGCGCCGACAACGTCGACAGCGTGTTCTTCCAGGTGCTCGGCACGCGCGGCGAACTGGTCGGCGGCGACCGCGACATGCCCTTGCCGCACGACGACGATCGTCCGCAGCCGGGCATCGTCGAGTTTCGCGACGATGTGCTGCGCGGCAACGACATCCGCGTCGCGTATACGACTGTCGATCTGCCCGGCCTTGCGCCCGGCCGCGATCCAGACAGCGCGCAACCGGTGCTCGTGCAGGTGGCCGAGACGCTCGACAAGCGCAGCCAGCTCGCCAACGACATCATCAAGGGCGTGATCCTGCCGCAGTTCGTGATCCTGCCGCTCGCGATCATCCTCGTATGGTTCGGGCTGTCGCGCGGGCTCGCGCCGCTGCATGCGCTGCAGTCGAACATCCGCGCGCGCCGCCCCGACGATCTCTCGCCGCTCCAGGCGGGCAGCGCGCCGCCGGAGATCGCGCCGCTCGTCGCGTCGTTCAACGATCTGCTCACGCGCCTCGAACAGAACATGGAGTTCCAGAAGCGCTTCATCGCCGATGCCGCGCATCAGATGAAGACGCCGCTTGCGGGCCTGCGCATGCAGGCGGAACTGGCGATGCGCCAGGATGTATCGACGGAAGTGCAGCACTCGCTCGAACAGATCGCGATGAGTTCCGAGCATGCCGCGCGCCTCGTGACGCAACTGCTCGCGCTCGCACGCGCCGAGAATCGTGCGACGGGGCAGATATTCACGCCCATCGTGCTGACCGATCTCGCGCGGCTCGCCGTGCGCGACTGGGTGCAGGCCGCGCTCGCGAAGCGCATGGACCTCGGTTATGAAGAGCCGCCGTTTCCGGTCGAGGTGGAAGGCAACGTCGTGATGTTGCGGGAGATGTTGTCGAACCTGATCGACAACGCGATCCGCTACACGCCGGCAGGCGGGCGCATCACCGTGCGCGTGCGGACCGACGATAACGATCTCGATCTCGTGCATCTCGAAGTGGAAGACACGGGCCTCGGCATTCCGGCAGCGGAGCGCACGCGCGTGGTCGAACGCTTCTATCGCATACTCGGGCGCGAGGGCGATGGCAGCGGACTCGGCCTTGCGATCGTGAAGGAGATCGCGACGATGCACGGCGGCTCGCTCGCCATCGAGGATCATGTGTATCAGGAGAGCCCGAGACTCGCCGGAACCCTCGTAAGGGTGAGCCTCCAGCGGGTTTTTCCTGCCCGGGACAAACCCTGAGCGTAAGTCTCGCGCAGCGCGTTTGCCCGCGCGAGAAGAACGAGATTAAAAGAATTTAAACGATCGTTCGAAACACATGCCCGCCAATTCCGCGAACATGCCAGTTATACCCTCGATGTTGCCCGTCAGTCACCGCGTCAGAACGCCGTAAGTTTTCGTTCCAATAATCTTTGCACCGGAGCCGCCTAGTCGCGGACCGATGTATTCGAAAATTCAAATCAGGAGACGATACATGGCTACGGTTGAGGGGCGCGTGTCACACGCACCGATGACGGCGGAGGAGAAGAAAGTCATCTTCGCCTCGTCGCTCGGCACGGTGTTCGAATGGTACGACTTCTATCTGGCGGGCTCGCTCGCCGTCTATATCAGCAAGACTTTCTTTTCAGGCGTCAATCCGACGGCCGGCTTCATCTTCACCTTGCTGGGCTTCGCCGCGGGCTTCGCGGTGCGTCCGTTCGGCGCGATCGTGTTCGGCCGGCTCGGCGATATGGTCGGGCGCAAGTACACGTTCCTCGTGACCATCGTGATCATGGGTCTGTCGACGTTCCTGATCGGCTTCCTGCCGGGATACGCGACGATCGGCATCGCGGCGCCGGTCATCTTCATCGCGATGCGGCTGTTGCAAGGTCTCGCGCTCGGCGGAGAGTACGGCGGCGCGGCGACGTACGTCGCGGAGCACGCGCCTTCGAACAAGCGCGGCGCGTGGACGG
Source organism: Caballeronia jiangsuensis (assembly GCF_046030135.1). Classification (NCBI taxonomy): domain Bacteria; kingdom Pseudomonadati; phylum Pseudomonadota; class Betaproteobacteria; order Burkholderiales; family Burkholderiaceae; genus Caballeronia; species Caballeronia jiangsuensis. Next base: position 163,969 of record NZ_JAQQDB010000010.1, on the reverse strand, counting down.
CGTGGATCCAGACCACCGCGACGCTCGGCCTGTTCATCTCGCTGATCGTGATTCTCGCGGTGCGCACGATCATGGGCGAAGAACAGTTCGGCGCGTGGGGCTGGCGCATCCCGTTCCTCGTGTCGATCCTGCTGCTCGCTGTGTCCGTGTGGATTCGCATGAAGCTGCATGAGTCGCCGGTATTCGAGCGCATCAAGGCGGAAGGCAAGACCTCGAAGGCGCCGCTCACGGAAGCGTTCGGCGAGTGGAAGAACCTGAAGATCGTGCTGCTCGCGCTCTTCGGTCTGACGGCGGGCCAGGCGGTCGTGTGGTACACGGGCCAGTTCTATTCGCTGTTCTTCCTGACGCAGACGCTGAAGGTCGATGGCACCAGCGCGAACATCATGGTCGCCGTGGCGCTGCTGATCGGCACGCCGTTCTTCGTGTTCTTCGGTTCGCTGTCGGACCGCATCGGGCGAAAGCCGATCATCATGGCGGGCTGTCTGATCGCCGCGTTGAGCTTCTTCCCGCTCTTCAAGGCGCTCGCCCACTACACGAACCCGACGCTCGAAGCCGCGACGCAGAAGTCGCCGATCGTGGTGATCGCCAATCCGGACGAGTGCTCGTTCCAGTTCAATCCGGTGGGCACGGCGAAGTTCACGAGCTCCTGCGATATCGCGAAGAGCGCGCTGTCGAAGGCGGGTCTGAACTATGAGAACGTGGCGGCGCCCGCGGGCACGCAGGCGCAGATCAAGGTCGGCGAGACGGTGGTGAACACGTACGACGGCAAGGCCGCCGACGCGAAGGCGCAAGGCGCGGCGTTCGACAAGACGCTCGCCGGCACGCTGAAGAGCGCGGGCTATCCGGCGAAGGCGGATCCGGCGCTGATCAACTGGCCGATGGCGATCGTGGTGCTGACGATCCTCGTGATCTTCGTGACGATGGTGTACGGGCCGATCGCGGCGATGCTGGTCGAGATGTTCCCGGCGCGGATCCGCTATACGTCGATGTCGCTGCCGTATCACATCGGCAATGGCTGGTTCGGCGGCTTCCTGCCGGCGACGGCCTTCGCGATCGTCGCGGCCAGGGGCGATATCTACTCTGGCCTGTGGTATCCGATCGTGATCGCGCTGGCGACGTTCGTGATCGGCATGTTGTTCGTGAAGGACACGCGCAAGTCGAATGTCTATCACGAGGATTGATGGGGGCTTCGCCTGCCCTTCCACGCGGTTCTTAAGAATTCGCGTGGAAGGGGTTGACAGCCTGTACGACGCTCGCCATAATCTCGTCTTCTTTCGGCGAATTAGCTCAGTCGGTTAGAGCGACGGAATCATAATCCGCAGGTCCGGGGTTCGAGTCCCTGATTCGCCACCAGATGTAGAGCGGCTCACAGCGATGTGAGCCGCTTTTTTTTCGCCTCGACTCACTAAGAGATATCAACCGCCGCCACATTACCGACAAGGCGCTGAAGATGTTCAAGCTTGCGATGCGATGGGATCGCTTCAACAGGTTCTTGTCGAAGTGAGAACCAGAGTTCGCATACAAGACCCGTTAGATCAGACACCCGACAAGCTTGAAACACGCGCCGGCACGAGGCCTTCAGGCCTCGTCCGCCGCCCAGCCGGTCGGTGTGCGTATCACGCGGGGACCGACGCTGTATCAGGAAATAGTCGCTGCATGAACAATGAATCGCCGCTGCCCGTAACCACGAGCTGGTTGGTCGAGCGCGTAGCGGCAATGTAGAACAGTCGTGCCTCCTGCTCCAGGTCGTCTTCCGCAGCCGAAAGCAACCCCACGCCCGGAATGGCGACGAAGGGGTATTCCAGACCTTTGCTGGCATGCATGGTGAGGACGGTTACCATGTCAGCGGTCGGCGAGTACGACTTCTTGTTTTGCTGCTGCCACTGGTAGGGGATCTTGGCCCGGTCTAATGCATCGACGCAAACCTGGCCAACCGACCACGTTCGATACACCACCGCCATGTCCTGCCACGCAACGCCTTGCTGATGCGCCTGAGCGAGACGGCGCGCGACTTCCGAGGCCTCGTCCCGAAGCGACGGAAGCTTGATCAACAGCGGTCGAGGTCCCTCTCGCCCACAACTGACCGGACGGATCAGCGGCACGCCGTCGTCGTCGGTCGCCTTCGGGTCGAGGATGTCTTTTGCGATCAGAGCGGCCAGTTCGAGGATCTGCCGCGTATTGCGGTAATTGATCTTCAGGATCGTCGTTCGCCCTTGGGCCTGAACGCCGACGCTCTTGAAGCTGAATCCGCGATGACTTGCTCGATTGAAGATCGACTGCGCATCGTCGTAAAGCACCAGCAGTCGGTTACTGTCGGGCGACACCATTTGCACCACTAGTTTGAACCATGCCGGCTGGAAGTCATGCCCCTCGTCGATCAAAATCGCACCGTACTGCGCAGCGGGTATATGGCCACGATCGACGCATTCGATGACACGTTGGACCACCGCAGGGAAAAAATCGGCACCCTGTTCAGTGGGAAGGGGTTGATGATAAGTAACCAACTGGTTACGACACCAGCCATGAAAACTGCGGGCATCGACCTTGCCATTCAGCCCCTTCGCATTCATCCAGCTTTTAAGTCGCTTTGTCTTGCATTTTGCCCACGCATGAGGAAAGCGACGGGACGATTGCGGCCATACTCGGAATATTAGATTTATCAGAAGATAGGTAATTTATCACGCCTTGATCTCCTGCAATCGCTGCAAATAGGCAACCATTTATTTTGGCATTGCTTCGATGGCATTCGCGACCAGCTTCAAGAAAGAGCCGCTGTTCCTGCAGATCAGCGGCCTTGCTTTCCTCGTTCCCCATCGCCCTCATGCTTAAATAGTGCATCCGCTTCCTCAAGCATCTAGAACGTGCCCACCTTCGACCAACTCGCCGCGACCATCCGCGATCGTTTCCCCGACCTGAGCCCGCAATTCCAGGCCGGCGCCGCGTTCCTTCTCGACTATCCCGACGAGGTCGCCGTCCTCTCGATGCGCAAGGTCGCCGAACGCGCGAAGGTCCAACCCGCCGCGATGGTCCGTCTGTCGCAACAACTCGGCTTTCCCGGCTGGAACGAGCTGCGCGAAATCTTCGTGAGTCGCGTCCGCACACGTCCCGAACCGCTGACGACGCGCGCCCGCTCGCTCGTCAAAAGCGGCGCCGACAATCACCTGAGCCGCGATCTCGCGCAAGCGCAATCGCACAACCTCGATCTCACGCTCGCGCAAAACGCTGCGAGCGTCGTCGATGCGGCGAAGACGCTGAAGAAGGCGCCGCATGTCCACGTCGCGGGCTTTCGTTCGTGTTATCCCGTCGCGTTCAGCCTGCTCTACGGCTATCGCCTGTTCCGGCCGTCAGTGAGCCTCGTCAACGGCGAGGCCGGCACGCTTGAAATGCAGTTGCGCGGCATCGAAAAGCGGCACGCCGTGGTTGTCGTCAGCTTCGCGCCGTATTCCGTCGAAGCCGTGCGCGTCGCGCAGGCGGCGATCGAACGCGGCGCGAAACTCATCGCGCTCACGGACAGCGCCGTGTCGCCCATCGCGTTGAATGCGGATCACACGCTGATCTTCTCGCACGAATCGCCGTCGTTTTTTCCGTCGCTCGTCGCGGCGTCGGCGCTGGCGGAAATGCTCGTCGCGCATCTGCTCGCGCTCGAAGGCAAGGATGCAGTCGCCAATCTGGAGCAGGCCGAAGCCGCGCTGCACTCGCAAGGCGCCTACGCGGCGAGCTGACCGGGCGCGCAACACGTTGCCGACGCACGCGCACTTGACAACAAATGTTGTTGAAGCGTTAAATGCACACATCGCGTGTTGCGAGCGCATTCAAAAGGCAGGGATCATGTCCACGGTATTTCATCGCGCGCCGCGCGCCAAGCTTCCCGTCGCCGTGCGCGGCGACGGCATCGAGATCGTCGATTCGACCGGCAAGCGCTATATCGACGCATGCGGCGGCGCGGCCGTCTCGTGTCTCGGTCACAGTCATCCGCGCGTGATCGATGCGATCCAGCGCCAGGTGCAGCAATTGCCCTACGCGCACACGTCGTTCTTCACGACGGAGCCCGCCGAAGCGCTCGCGGACCTGCTCGTCGAAGCCGCGCCGAAGAATCTCGGTCACGTCTATTTCGTGTCCGGCGGTTCGGAAGCCATGGAAGCCGCGCTCAAACTCGCGCGCCAGTATTTCGTCGAGAAAGGCCAGTCCGAACGGCGGCATTTCATCGCCCGGCGGCAGAGCTATCACGGCAACACGCTCGGCGCGCTCGCTATCGGCGGCAACGCATGGCGTCGCGAGCCGTTCCTGCCGATCCTGATCGAGGCGCATCACGTCACACCCTGCTTCGCGTATCGCGAGCAACGAGCGGGCGAAACCGACGAAGTCTTCGCGCAACGCCTCGCCGACGAACTCGAAGCGAAGATTCTCGAACTCGGCGCGGAATCGGTGGCGGCGTTCGTCGCGGAAACGGTCGTCGGTGCGACGGCGGGCGCGGTGCCGCCGGTGCGCGAGTACTTCCGCAAGATCCGCGCGGTCTGCGATAAGTACGGCGTGCTGCTGATCCTGGACGAAGTGATGTCCGGCATGGGCCGCACCGGTTATCTGTTCGCGTGCGAGGAAGACGGCGTATCGCCCGATATTCTCGCGATCGCGAAGGGTCTCGGCGCGGGCTATCAGCCGATCGGCGCGACGCTCGTCAGCAACGAGATGTTCGACACGATCGTCGGCGGCTCGGGCTTCTTCCAGCACGGGCACACGTATATCGGTCACGCGACGGCGTGCGCGGCGGCGCTCGAAGTGCAACACGTCATCGCCGAAGACAAACTGCTCGACAACGTGAAGGCGCGCGGCGAGCAGTTGCGCATGCTGCTGCGCGAGCGTCAGGCGAATCACCCGTTCATCGGCGATGTGCGCGGGCGCGGACTCTTCACCGGCGTCGAACTGGTGCGGGATCGCGAGAGCAAGACGCCGTTCGATCCGAAGCACAAGCTGCACACCGTCATCAAGAGCGAGGCGATGAAGCGCGGCCTCATGGTCTATCCGATGGGCGGCACCGTCGATGGCCGCATCGGCGATCATGTGCTCATCGCGCCGCCGTTCATCACCACGGCCGAACAGATCGAGACGATCGTCGAGCGGCTTTCCGATGCCATCGACGGCGCGCTTTCCGCTATCGCATGAGTACGATCATGAGCAAACGACTCCCCGACTTCCAGCCCGCCGCCGCATCCGACGAACAAAAGGCTGTGCTGCAGGACATCCTGAGCGGCCCGCGCGGCAATCTCAACGGCCCGTTTCTCGGCTGGATCTTCAGCCCCGAACTCGCGCAGAACGCGCAGAAACTCGGCGCATTCTGTCGCTACAAAACGGGCCTGCCGCTGCGGCTTTCCGAACTCGCGATTCTCGTGACCGCGGCGCGCTGGCGCTCCCAGGCGGAATGGCACATCCATCATCCGATCGCGCTCGACGCCGGCCTGCCCGCCGATATCGCCGAAGCCCTGCGCTGCGGCCACACGCCCGCTTTCGCCGATGCCGACGACAAACTCATCTTCGATTTCGCGACCGAACTCTACGAAACGAAGCGCGTGAGCGATGCGACCTACGACGCCGCCGTCGCGCGCTTCGGTCATACGGTCGTCGTGAATCTCGTCGGCTTGCTGGGCTACTACGCGCTCGTCGCGATGACGCTCAATACCTTCGGCATGCGCGCCGAAGGGCAGACCGAGCTGCCCTTCGCCGAGTAAGCATCGTCACTCGAACGCCTTGTCGTTCGGCTCGGCGTAGAGCTTCTGCATCGTCTCGCTCATCGGAAAGTCGAAGTTGATGTTCTTCGGCGGGACGGGCTTCATGAACCACTTGTCGTACATCGTTTTGATCTCGGGGCCCTTCATCACCTGGCTCATCGCATCATCGACGAGCTTTTTGAATTCCGGATCATCCTTGCGCATCATGAAGCCGTACGCCTCCGACGACTGCGGCGTGCCGACGAGCACCCAGTCCGACGGCTTCGCGGTCAGCGAGCGCGTGCCCGCGAGCAGCACGTCGTCCATCATGTACGCGACCGCGCGCCCGGTTTCGAGCGTCGCGCGTCCTTCGCCGTAGTCCTTCGCGCTGATGATGCTCATGTTCATCTTCTTCTCTTCGTTCATCTTGCGAAGAATGCGCTCCGACGTCGTGCCCTGATTCGTCACCACGGTCTTGCCCGCGAGATCGGGAAAATCCTTGATGCCCGAATCCTTCTTCGTGAGCAGGCGCGTCGTCGCGACGAAGAATGTGTCGGAAAACGCGACCTGGTTCTGCCGCGACACGAGATTGGTCGTCACGCCGCATTCGAGATCGACCGTGCCGTTCTGCACGAGCGAGATGCGGTTCTGCGACGTCACCGGAATGAAGCGCACGCGTAAATCAGGGTGCTTCGTCTTCGCCTTGACCGCATCGATCACCTTGTTGCACAAGTCCTGCGAAAAGCCGACGACGTTGTTGTTCGCATCGACATAAGAGAACGGCACCGACGTTTCGCGATGGCCGATCGCGATCAGGTTGACGCTCTGAATCTTCGCGAGCGTCGGCTGCCCGTCCTGGCCGTAGCTCGCGCCCGTGACGAGCGATAGCGCGGCGAACGCGACAGACGATGCGAGCAGCGGCGTGGATTTCATGACGACCTCGTTCCTTGTGAAGTGATACATATGTTGCCATTAACAAAATTACTGCAACATATGTATTCGCCCTAAGCCGATTCGAAACCGTGCGCGCTGCGACGTTTGCTTACAAATGTCACAGCAATCGCGTGCACCGCCTGCGTCGGGCGGCGTTATAGCTGGCAGGCACCCCCAGGAGTCGCTTGCCATGAACGCCGTTCCCGAGATTCAAACGAAGCCGTCCCGCATTCATCCGCTCGTCGCGGCAGCCGCCGTGTCGATCATCCTCGCGTGCGGCACCGGCGTCGCGGCGATGACAGGCCTCCTGCCGTCGTCGAAGGCGACCGCCACGACGGTCACGGCTTCACCGCTCGTCGATGCCCAGACGGCCAAGGCCGTGCCTGTCACGCAGGCTTCGCCGACCGCGGCTCAGCAGCCCGCGTCGCTGCCGCGCGCCGTGCGCGGACATCATCCGACGCCGGTGCACCGGCCCGCGCCGGTTCAGGAAAGCACGTCCTATACGCCGAGTCCCGCGCCCGCCTACGACCCGTACGCCGGCGAAGTGACCGCCGTCAACGCCGTGCAGGCCGCGCAGCCGACGACCGGCATCGGCGCGATCGGCGGCGCGGTGGTCGGCGGGCTCGCGGGCACGCAGATCGGCAATGGCCGCGGACGCACGGCGGCGACGATCATCGGCGCGATCGGCGGCGGCCTGGCCGGGAACCAAATCGAACACGTGGTTCACAAGTCGACGACCTATCAGGTGCAGGTGCGCATGAACGACGGCAGCGTGCGCAGCTTCAACTACGAAGCCGCGCCGGGCGTGGCGGTCGGCCAAAAGGTGCACGTGTCCGGCGAAACGCTGACGCCCGCCTGAGCGAGCGGTCGCGCGCCTTAAGACAGAGCTAATTTTCCGGTGCGATGATGCTTTCCACGTCAAACGCATCCAGCAAATACAGCGTCCCGGCGCAGCAGACTGTGCCGGCCCGCGCGAACACCTCTTTCGGGAGCCCTGCCGTGAAGAAGAAATCGACGAACATGAAATCCGCCCGTCCCGCGATGTCGCCGCTCTTGCGCGCGCTGACGTACAGCCGCGCGGCGCGCGAACCGATGATCGACGCGATGCTGCTGCGTTGCTATGCGGCGCTCGACGCGTTCGATCGCGGACACGGCTCGCAGCCGCTCTTCATGACGTTGTGCCGTCATATGCTGGTCGCGGAAGAGCTGTGCCAGCTCGGCCACGCGCCGGAATTCGAAGACGACATCACGCTCGCGCACGAGGCGCTGGTCGAACTGGATGCGCGTCATTCCGCCGACGGCGCCTGGACGCTCAACGCCGACGAACACGCGCGCCTGTGCGCCGCGCTCGCCGTGTTGTCGGAGCAACTCGAAGTCGCGACGCTCGAGCACATCGCTCAGGCCGAAGCGCGCATGGTCACTCAATCGCTCGTCGCGGCGAACATGCGTTCGGACATCGGGCACGCGCAGGCGGTGTCGTCGGCGGGCTGAATATCGCGACGGGATCAGTACTTTCCCTCAATGTGCTTATCAATTGCGGATGTGTTTGCAACCGTACATTCTTAGGAATGGCGCTTGGCAATACTTATTCCAGCGCACGGGGGGAAGCAGCAAAACGCGCTGAGAGACCGACGAACAGGATGGGCGGCACTCGACCGGGTGACGGGTAAAAGCGAAGCGCGAGAACAAAAAACCAAAGCGCGAGTTTTTATCGACGACGCGGCGAGTAGCAGGCGAAAGAGGCCAGCGCCCCAACAAAGAAGCTCAAAAGCCGGCAGCCGCCGGCTTTTTCTTTTGCGGTATCCGTGGTGTCGCACGGTTTCGGATTTCGTCGCGATGCGCGCGTAACATGAGACGGCGCGCGTTCGCGCGCTTCTCACTGTTGCGAGCGGAGACAGACGATGAGCGCCTATCCGAAGGACCGCACGGCTCTGCTGTTCGTAGACCCCTATAACGACTTTCTAGCCGATGGCGGCAAGCTCTGGCCACGCGTCGCGCAGACGCGCAATGCGGCGCATCTGCATGAAAACCTGAAGCGCGTGACGTCGGCAGTGCGCGCGCTCGGGCTGCCTGTGTTCATCGTGCCGCATCGCCGTTTCGAGCCGGGCGACATCGATACGTGGACGCATCCGACGCCGTATCTGCAGACGGCGGCGAAGTCGCTCATCTTCGGCAAAGGCACATGGGGCGGCGAATGGTTTCCCGACTTCGCGCCGCATCCGGGCGACACGATCGTCAAGGAACACTGGATGAGCAGCGGCTTCGCCAACACCGACCTCGATTTCCTGCTGAAGCAGCGCGGCGTGTCGCACGTGATTCTGATCGGGCTGGTCGCGAACACGTGCATCGAAGCGACGGGACGTTTCGCCGCCGAGCTCGGCTATCACGTGACGCTGGTGCGCGACGCGACCGCCGCCTTCTCCGACGAAGCGCTGCATGCCGCTCATGAGATCAACGCGCGCACCTATGCGCACGCACTGCTGACGACGGACGAACTGGTGGCGGCGCTGAACGGCGTCTGAGAAGCGCTCAGCGGAAGTCCGCGAAAAGGCTTTCGGCGCATTCGACGCACCAGTGACGCGACGCCTTGTCGGGGAGCGCGTCCCACACGTGGCCGTATGCGCATGTCCAGCGCAATGGCGTCGCAGCATCGACATAGCGGCGCGAGAGCAACGCGCCGCCGCGCACCTGCGCCACTTCGCGCAGGCGCTTCGTCTCACGTTCGAGCCGCTCGGCCGTGCAATTCATGCAGCGCACGTTCTGCGCGACGCCGACCGTCCTGTCCCAGCGATGCCCGCGGTCGCACTCCCAGCGAGTGAGCGCTTTTTCGCCGGAATCGCGCAGCATCTGATCGCGATAACGCGACGCCTCGTCCATCAGACGAAGGCGCGTGTTGCAGATGACGTAATCGCTCATCGTTCTCGTGCTTGGTGTCAGCGCTGGCCGCCGCGGATCGCTTCGGAGCGTGAGGTCGTCACGACGATGCCGTCAGGACCGAAGTGCGCGTTGAACATCGCGTCCTGATTCACGCCGTCTTCGAGCCAGTGCCAGCTCCAGACGCGCTCCTTCTTCAGGCGATATTCCGCGATCTCAGTCGGCTTGCCGAGCAGTCTTCGCACTTCGTCCATCGTCATGCCGGGCCGCACCTTCGCGAAGTTCTCCGCGGTCAGCACCTGCGTCACGGAGACGAAGAGGCCGTCCGAATCGATATCGACCATATACGTGCTGGTTCCCGCCGGACCGCGCGGATATTCCAGGCGCTTGCTGCCGTCGGTGAAGGCGCGCTCGGTTTCAGGCTCGCCCATCTGATCGCGGATCTGCGCCTCGGTCGTGACGCCGGGCTGCAGGTTCTTGAGCAGCAGGTTATCCGGCTTCACTGCATTGAAGAATGCCTTGAGCTTGTTCAACCCTTCCTCGCTCTGCTGCTGATCGCATCCCGAAAGAAGCGATGTCAACGAAGCCGCGGCCAGCGCGGCGATTACGATCTTCTTCACCTTCTATCCCCTTCCTGCCGCGCCGGATCAGCCACCCGCCGCGCCGAGCAGCGGCATCGGATCGACGGCCGCACCCGACTTTCTCACTTCGAAATGCAACGACGGCGTGCCGCTCGGTCCGGTGCCCATGTCCGCGATGGTGGCGCCCTGCTTCACGGTGTCGCCTTCCTTCACGAGCAGTTTCTCGTTGTATGCGTAGGCGGTCAGATAGTCGTTGCCATGCTTGACGATGATCATGCGCCCATAGGAACGCAAGCCGCTGCCCGCGTACACCACCTTGCCCGACGCCGCCGCCTTGACCGGCTGTCCGACCTTGCCCTCGATATCGATGCCCTTGTTGCCGCTCGCGCCGAACTTGCGCACGACGTCGCCGTGAACGGGCCACACAAAGGTGCCCTTCGGCGCGGTCGCGGTGACAGCGGCTGGACGCTCTTCGTTCGCCGCAGCGGGCTTTTCGGCCGCGGGCTTCTGCGCCGCCGATTTCTCCGGTGTCGATTTCTCCGGAGTCGGCAAAAGCGGCGGCTGCGCCGTCTTCGACGTGGCCGCCGATGCTGCCGCCGTCGCCGAAGCCGTCGTCGATGCGCCCGGCGGCGCGACACGCAACACCTGCCCGACGTTCACCTGCCTGCTTTCCGGCAGCGTGTTCCACTTAGCGAGATCGGCGGGCTTCTGCTTGAAGTTGCGCGAAATGCCATAGAGCGTGTCGCCCGGTTTCACGCGATAAAAGCCTGGCTCGACCGGCGCGGCAACCGTGGGTCCGAGCGGCACGACCGGCGCGGGCGTCACGCCGGGCGACGTGCCCTGCACGACCGGCGGCGCGCTCAACGCCGAATTTTCGATGATCGGCGCGGGCGTGCGCGGCGTCGACGTGCAGCCCGCCAATCCCGCCGCCGTCGCCGCCACGAGCGCCAGGCCCGCGATCGCCCCGCGCGAATCGGCTACGAAACCTTCCTTGTGCATCACCACCAGCTTTCTCATGCTTGTCGTCTTGAACTATTTCAACTTGCCGGTTGCGCTCGTCGGCGCGGCGTTTTCATTACGCGCAGACGCTTATCGCCACCCCGTACACCGCTGTTCCGCCGCATCGGAGAATGCCACAGCCGGACGCCAGCGCCATGAATGCAAGCGCGATCCACAGTCCGGACATCGCGCGCATCCGCTCACCACACACACTTCTCAAATACCGAAGAAACACGATCCCGCCAGCATAAAACATTGCAGAAGCAAATTCGCCACAGTGACCTAAACGACACACCCAGCAAAATGGCCGACCAAACGCTTTGGCATTCTAAATTTTTGACGTAAATGGCCGCGTTCATGCGTCGCCGGTCGTCCGGTTCATCGACGCTCACCCAGATTGACAATCCTTGACATTTGACGGGCCACTGTCACGGACATTTCCGCTACATTGCCCGCGCCCGGATGCGGGTTTCGACTGCATCCCGCAATCATCAATTCGACAGGAGTCTCAACTCATGCAAATCATGCAACACGGAATCATCCTTAGTCTGATCATCGGCGGCGTCGCTGGCTGGCTCGCCGGTCTCATCATGAACGGCACGGGCTTCGGCGTGATCGTGGATATTCTCGTCGGCATCGTCGGCGGCGTGATCGGCGGATGGATCTTCGACAAGCTCGGCCTCTCGTTCGGCGGCGGCATCCTCGGTACGCTGATCACGGCCGTGGTCGGCGCGGTGGTGCTGCTTTTCATCATCCGCCTGTTCCGCCGCGCCTGACGCCACTGCGCAGCGCCCGCGAGACCGGCATTCGGCGGTCTCGCGGAACTCCCTCAAGCTCAAGCCTTGGAATTGCGGCGGCTCATCTTCCAGAGCGCGCCGATCGCAACCGGCACGACGGCTGCACCAATCCCCACCAGCACGATCACGTTCAGATACTGCTTGATGAACGGAATGTTGCCGAAGAAATAGCCGAGCAGCACCAGCAGCAGCACCCAGATGAGCGCGCCCAGAATATTGAAAAACTGAAAGCGCGCGTGACTCATCGACGAAACGCCCGCGACGAATGGCGCAAAAGTCCGCACGACCGGCACGAAACGCGCAATCACGATCGTCTTGCCGCCGTGCTTCTCATAGAAGTTATGCGTTTTCTGCAGCGCGGCCCGGTCGAGGAAGCGCTCCAGCACGGGAATGTTCGTGTCGAAGACTTTCGGCCCGATGGCGCGGCCGATCCAGTAATTCACCGTGTTGCCCGTCACCGCCGCGATGAGCAGCAGCACGATCAGCGCGACCAGATCCATCTCGTGCGACGCTGCGAACGCTCCGCCGATAAACAGCAGCGAATCGCCCGGCAGGAACGGAAACACGACGAGCCCGGTTTCGCAGAACACGATCAGAAACAGCACCGCATAGACCCAGGCGCCGTAATTCTGGATGAAGACACCAAGCGACTTGTCGATGTGAAGGATGAGTCCCAGGAATTGCAGCAACGTATCCAAAAATCTTTCCTCAAAAAGTTGAGCCGGCGCCGAAAAAGCGGCGCATCGGCATCGAAAGCGGGAGTCGCGTCATGATACCGAACCGGTACGTCGGGCCGGTTAAAAAACCGTAGCGCGGCGTGATCGTGCGGTGCGTTGGCGGGCATGGACGGCCAGTCCGGGACGAAATGGACGAAACGGACGAAACGATGCGAATCGTTATAATTTCGCCATGTCCGAGCTCAACGAAACTTCCGCTGGCGATTTGACCGCCGACGGCGCGCGCCGTTCGCGTGCCATCGCCCCGCTGCCCGACCAGCTCATCAGCCAGATCGCCGCGGGCGAGGTGGTGGAACGGCCGGCGTCGGTCGTCAAGGAATTGCTGGAAAACGCGCTCGACGCGGGCGCGACAACATTGCGCATCACGCTCGACGAAGGCGGCGTGAAACGCATCATGATCGCCGACGACGGCAGCGGCATTCCGCCGAACGAGCTTCCGCTCGCGCTGATGCGCCACGCGACGAGCAAGATCCGCTCGCTCGCCGAACTGGAAGCCGTCGCGACGCTGGGATTTCGCGGGGAAGCGATCGCATCGATCGCATCGGTTGCCGAACTGTTCATCACAAGCCGCACCGATAGCTGCCCGCACGCCACGCGCATCGACGCGCAGACGGGCGCGATCTCGCCTGCGGCCGGCACCGTCGGCACGACGATGGAAGTGCGCGAGCTGTACTTCAACACGCCCGCGCGCCGCAAGTTCCTGAAGAGCGAGCAGACCGAGCTCGGGCATTGTCTCGACGTGATCCGCCGCACGGCGCTCGCGCGGCCCGACGTCGCGATTTCGGTGATGCATAACGGCAAGGCCGTCGAGCACTGGAACGCGAGCGATCCGCACACGCGCGTCGCGAAGATTCTCGGCGAGGTGTTCGAAACCGCGCATCTGCCGCTCGACGAGCGCGCCGGGCCGCTCGCCGTCTACGGCTGCGCGGGCCTGCCGACCGCGAGCCGCGGCCGCGCCGACCAGCAGTATTTCTTCGTGAACGGCCGCTTCGTGCGCGACAAGCTGCTCACGCACGCGGTGCGCGCCGCGTATGAGGACGTGTTGCACGGCAATCGCTATCCGGCGTACGTGCTGTTCCTCGATCTGCCGCCCGAATCCGTCGATGTGAACGTGCATCCGTCGAAGATCGAAGTGCGCTTTCGCGATTCGCGCTCGATTCACCAGTACGTCTTTCACGCCGTGCAACGCGCACTTGCGCGGCACGCGGGCGCTTCGCCGGAGACCACTTCCGGCGGCCACGCGGCGCAGTTGCAGCCGACCGGCCCAGCGTCGTTCAGCGCGAAGCCATTCGCGGGCGCGCCGGACACGCTCAATCTGAAAAGCGAGAACGGCACGAACTGGATGCGCCAGTCGCGCATGACGCAAGGCACGTTGCCGGTCGCGCAGCCGCTCGCGCTGTATGACGCGCTCTTTGGGCGCAAGGACATCGGCGCGGGCACGCCGAACGCGACGACTGCCATCGACACGCCTTATCCGAGCGTGGACGAGCGGCCATCGGCGCCGGTCATCGCAAACGACAGCGCGCTCGATCACGCCGGCGAACAGCCGCTCGGTTTCGCCGTCGGCCAGATTCACGGCATCTACGTGCTGGCGCAAAACGCGCGCGGTCTCGTGATCGTCGATATGCACGCGGCGCACGAGCGCATTCTCTATGAGCAGTTCAAGCACGCGCTCGCCGATCGCGCGATCGCCGTGCAGCCGCTCCTGATTCCCGTGTCGATGACGGCCGAACCGGTCGAGATCGGCATCGTCGAGGAAGAGCGCGACACGCTCGATGCGCTCGGCTTCGATCTCGCGGTGCTGTCGCCGACATCGATCGCGATCCGCGCGGTGCCCGCGTTGCTGAAGGACGCCGATCTGCAATCGCTCGCGCGCGCCGTGCTCGCCGACCTGCAGGCCTATGGCGGATCGCGTGTGCTCACCGAGCGTCAACACGAATTGCTGGGCACGCTCGCGTGCCACAACGCGGTGCGCGCGAATCGCCGGCTCACGCTCGACGAGATGAACGCGCTCCTGCGCCAGATGGAAGCGACCGAGCGCGCCGATCAGTGCAATCACGGCCGGCCGACGTGGTTTCAGCTCACGCTCGCCGATCTCGACCGCCTTTTCATGCGCGGACAATGAGCGATACCGCTTTGCGTGTGGCCTGTCTGCTCGGGCCGACTGCATCGGGAAAAACGGCGGCGGCGCTCGCTTTCGCGGCGCGGCATCCGGTCGAGATCGTCAGTGTGGATTCGGCGCTCGTCTATCGCGAGATGGATATCGGCACGGCCAAGCCTGACGCGGTGGAGCGCGCGGCGGCGCCGCATCATCTGATCGACATCATCGATCCCGCCGAGACTTATTCCGCCGCGCAGTTTCGCGCGGATGCGTTGCGGCTCGTCGGCGAGATCGTCGCGCGGGGGAATGTGCCGTTGCTGGTCGGCGGCACGATGCTGTACTACAAGGCGCTGACACAAGGCCTCAACGATCTTCCCACCGCCGATGCCGACGTGCGCGCCACGCTCGACGCCGATGCCGCACGCGACGGCTGGCCCGCGCTGCATGCGCGGCTCGCCACGGTCGATCCGCAAACGGCCGCGCGGCTCGCGCCGAACGACTCGCAGCGCATCCAGCGCGCGCTCGAAATCTTCATGCTCACTGGACAGCCGATGTCCACGCTCCTCGCCGCACCACGCACCCAGCATGTCGATGCGCCGTATCGCTTCGTGCCGATCGCGCTGGAGCCGTCCGATCGCGCGGTGCTGCATGCGCGTATCGCCGCGCGCTTCGATGCGATGCTCGCGCGAGGTTTCATCGACGAAGTGAGGCGGCTGCGCGCGCGCGGCGATCTCGATCTGTCGATGCCATCGATGCGCTGCGTGGGTTATCGGCAAGCGTGGGAGTACCTCGACGGCGCGACCGGCTACGACGAGATGCGCGACAAGGGCATCTTCGCGACGCGGCAGTTGTGCAAGCGTCAGTTGACGTGGTTGAGGGCGATGCCGGAACGCGTCGTCGTGGATTGCTGCGTCGAAGATGCGACGCAGCGGGCGATGGAGGCAATGGAGCGGATATCGCGAACGTAGGCTCAAAAACAAAAAACCCTCGCACATGGCGAGGGTTTTTGTCAGCCCAACCCGGCGATATCACACCACCACCGTCTGCGCCTCCCCTTCCTTGCTCTCGCGCACGACGCCGATCTGCCACACCTGCTCACCCGCGGCGGAAAGCAAACCGGTCGCCGCCTGCGCATCTTCCGCCGCGACGATCACAGCCATCCCGATACCGCAATTGAACACGCGATGCATCTCTGCATCCGCGACGCCGCCGTGCTTCTGCAGCCATGCGAACAGCGGCGGCAACGGCCACGCACGATGATCCAGCTCCGCCGTGAGCCCTTCACGCAGCACGCGCGGAATGTTCTCGACCAGACCGCCGCCCGTGATATGAGCCATGCCCTTCACGGTCACGCTTTGCATCGCCGAAAGCAGCGACTTCACGTAGATGCGCGTGGGCGCCATCAGCGCGTCGGCGAGCGAGCGGCCGTCGAAGTCGGCGTTCAGATCGGGGTTCGCGCGCTCGATGATCTTGCGCACCAGCGAATAACCGTTCGAATGAATCCCGCTCGAAGCCAGCCCGAGCACGACGTCGCCGGGCTTGATCGTGCTGCCGTCGATGATCTTGCTCTTTTCCACCGCGCCGACGGCGAAGCCCGCGAGATCGTATTCGCCATCGGGATACATGCCCGGCATTTCCGCCGTCTCGCCGCCTATCAGCGCGCAGCCCGCCAGTGCGCAACCGGTTGCGATGCCCTTCACAACGTCGGCCGCCGTGTCGACATCGAGCTTGCCGCACGCGAAGTAGTCGAGGAAGAAGAGCGGCTCGGCGCCCTGCACGAGGATGTCGTTCACGCTCATCGCGACGAGATCCTGGCCGACGGTGTCATGCCGGTTCAGCGTGAACGCGAGGCGCAGCTTCGTGCCGACGCCGTCCGTGCCCGACACGAGCACCGGCTCCTTGTACTTCTTCGGCACTTCGAAGAGCGCGCCGAATCCGCCGATGCCGCCCAGCACGCCGTCACGCAATGTTTTCTTGGCAAACGGCTTGATCCGGTCGACGAGCGCGTCGCCCGCGTCGATGTCCACGCCCGCGTCGCGATACGACAAACCCTGGGCGTCCGCAGCGGATTTCGGTTGATTCATGGGGAGGAAGCGAGAAGGTCGGTAAAATGCGATTTTACCCGATGATGACCCGACGACGGTCGGCAGACTGGATTTTCCCGCGTTCGCCAGAAATCGCGAAGGCGCTCTTTTCGAGATCGAACGCGGTCTCGAAGGCGCCCGAACCATTGGCGCACAGGGCGCTCCGCTGCGGCTTTGCGCGTATACCCGCAGCTCATCCGGCCGTTTTCAAGATATGCCCGACTCAAGGCCCGACGACACCGATCTCCCGTGCAACGCCAACTGACGCTCGATCTGGGCACGCCGCCGCCCGCTACCTTCGACAACTTTTTCGCCGCCGGCAATCACGAACTGATCGCGCGGCTGCGTGAGCTCGAAGGCGCACTCGCGGCCGGGCCGGTCGCCGACCGCACGTTCTACGTGTGGGGCGAGCCGGGCAGCGGCCGCAGCCACCTGCTGCAGGCGCTCACCTACGAGGCGAACGGACTCGCGCTCTATCTGGGCCCGCAAAGCGCGCTCAACGCATTCGGTTTCGATCCGCAGGTCACGCTCTACGCCGTCGACGATTGCGACCGCCTGTCGGCCGCGCAGCAGATCGCGCTCTTCAATCTCTTCAACGAAGTGCGCGCGCATCCGACGAGCGCGCTCGTCGCGACCGGCAACGACGCACCGCTCGCGCTCACCGTGCGCGAAGACCTGCGCACGCGGCTCGGCTGGGGTCTCGTGTTCCATCTGCAGCCGCTTTCCGACGAAGCAAAGGTCTCCGTGCTAAAGCACGCGGCGCGCGAACGCGGCATCGTGCTTGCCGAGGACGTGCCCGGCTATCTGCTCACGCACTTCCGGCGCGACATGCCGAGCCTCATGGCCCTGCTCGACGAACTCGACCGCTTCTCGCTGGAACAAAAGCGCGCGGTGACGCGCCCGCTCCTGCGCACGATGCTCCAGCAAACCGGCCGCGCCGCACCGCTCGTTCCGGTGTCGACGCAAGAACGCGCACCCGGCGATCCGGCCGCCCCCGATTCCGGCCCGGCCGCGCCGGACAACGCCCCGACCCGCTTCAAGTAAAATGCGCACCCATGAACCTCGCCCTCTTTGATCTCGACCACACGCTCATCCCTACCGACAGCGACCACGAATGGGGCCGCTTCATGGTGAAACTGGGCATCGTCGAAGCGGAATCCTTCGCGCGTCAGAACGATGCCTTCTACGCCGATTACAAGGCGGGCGTGCTCGACATCAACGCCTATCTGCACGCGATGCTCGCACCGCTCTCCAAGTACTCGCGCGAGCAACTCACCGACTGGCACGCGCAGTTCATGCGCGAGGTGATCAATCCGCGCATCGTGCCGGCCGCCGTCACGCTGGTGCGCGAGCATCAGGACAACGGCGATCTCTGCTGCCTCGTCACGGCCACCAACGCGTTCATCACCGCGCCGATCGCGGAAGCCTTCGGCATCGAAACGTTGATCGCATGCGAAGTGGAAACCGTGGACGACCATCCGCACGGCGCGCTCACCGGCCGGCCCACCGGCACGCCGAGTTATCGCGAAGGCAAGATCGTGCGGGTCGAGCAATGGCTCGAATCCATCGGCAAGAAGCTTTCCGATTTCAAGCACAGCTATTTCTACAGCGATTCGCACAACGACATCCCGCTGCTGGAACGCGTCACCGATCCTGTCGCGACCAATCCCGACGACACCCTGCGCGCGCATGCGCAAGCCAAAGGCTGGCGCATCCTGAACCTGTTCGACACACGTGATTAAAAAACTTATCCGCAAGCTGTTCGGGCAAGATAGCGCCGACTCCAACGAAAGCGCAGCGAACGACATCCCGGCTGATTCGCCCGACGCCAAGCCCGCTCGCAAGAGCGCGCGCAAGAAGGCCGCCGCGCCCGTGAAGCGCGACCCGAACGTGCCGGTCATCCTGTCGTCGGACATTCACGGCATCGATCCGTCGCTGATCTCGAAGAACGCGGTCCGCGTGACCGATGGCCTGCAGCACGCGGGACATCGCGCGTTCATCGTCGGCGGCGCGGTGCGCGATCTGCTGCTCGGCGTCGCGCCCAAGGACTTCGACGTCGCCACCGATGCCACGCCCGATCAGGTGCAGAAGCTCTTTCGCCGCGCGCGCATCATCGGGCGGCGTTTTCAGATCGTGCATGTGCAGTTCGGCCAGGAGATCATCGAGACATCGACGTTTCGCGCGCTGATGGACGTTCCGCCCGAACCGGCTTCCGAACCGCCGCGGCGGCTCAGGCGCGGCGAGCTCGATGGCCGCACGCATGCCGTCGATGCGAGCGGCCGCGTGTTGCGCGACAACGTCTGGGGCGAGCAGCACGAAGACGCCACGCGCCGCGACTTCACCATCAACGCGATGTACTACGATCCGGCCACGCAAACCGTGCTGGACTATCACGACGGCATGGCCGACATCCGCGCGCGCCTGTTGCGCATGATCGGCGATCCGGCCACGCGTTATCGCGAAGATCCGGTGCGCATGCTGCGCGTCGTGCGTTTCGCGGCGAAGCTCGGCTTCGAGATCGACGAAGCCACGCGCGCGCCGATCAAGGATCTCGCCGATCTGATGAACAACGTGCCGGCCGCGCGTCTCTTCGACGAGATGCTGAAGCTGCTGCTCTCCGGTCATGCGCTCGCGTGTCTCACGCGTCTGCGTCAGGAAGGCCTGCATCATGGCGTGCTGCCGCTGCTCGATGTCGTGCTCGAACAGCCGCACGGCGAGAAGTTCGTGACGCTGGCGCTCACGAGCACCGACGAGCGCGTGCGCGCGGGCAAGCCCGTTTCGCCGGGCTTTCTCTTCGCCACGCTCCTGTGGCACGACGTGCAGACGCGCTGGCAGCAATACACCGCGAACGGCGAATATCCGGTGCCCGCATTGCATCGCGCGATGGACGATGTCCTCGACATGCAGACCGAGAAACTCGCGATTCACAAGCGCTACTCGTCGGACATGCGCGAGATCTGGAGTCTTCAGCATCGGCTGGAAAAGCGCGGCCGCAGCGCGCTCAAGCTGCTGGAACACCAAAGATTCAGAGCGGGGTATGATTTCCTGCTACTGCGATGCGAATCGGGCGAGCTCGATGCGGCCATCGGCCAGTGGTGGAGCGACTTCATCGACGCCGATCATGCTGAGCGCGAAACGCTGCTGTCGCAAGGCGGCAAGGAGCGCAGCAGCGGCCCGAAGAAGCGGCGGCGTCGCAGCAACGCGAAACGTCGCCCGGGCGAGCCGGGTGCGCCCGATGATCAGGCCGCACAAGGAAACGATGGCGACGCGATCCCGAGTGCGGCCAACAAGCACGAAGGCGCCGACAACGAGTAACGCCGGTTTTGGTTACAGTAGCGAAGAGCGATCCTGCTTTCCCGCTTTTCGCTGTGACCCACGCGTAGGACTTCTGCCATGACGATTGCTTATCTGGGCCTGGGGGCGAATCTCGGCGATGCGCGCCAGACCCTGAAAGACGCAGTCGTGTGTCTCGCCCAGCAGCACACGATCACCGTGCTCGCGAAATCGAGCGTCTATCGCACCGCGCCGGTCGATGCATCGGGCGACGACTACTTCAATTGCGTCGTCAAGCTCGAGACGAGCCTCGCCGCGCGATCGCTTCTGCGTCTGTGTCATCACATCGAGGAGCAGTTCGGGCGCGAGCGTCCGTATCGCAATGCGCCGCGCACGCTCGATTTGGACATCCTGCTGTACGGCGCATCGAGCATCGACGAAGCGGATCTCGTCGTGCCGCATCCGCGCATGACGGAGCGCGCTTTCGTGCTCGTGCCGCTCGTCGAACTGGAGCCGGATCTCATTCTTCCCCAGCGCGGCCGCGCCGATGCGTTCATCGCGGGCGTCACCGATCAGCGCATCGAAAAAGTCGCGACGTGCCAGTGCATCGTCGGTGCGAATCCGCGTGACACCGATGCAGCCGCCACCCCTTCCAACGACAAGACAGACTGCCGATGAGCGTTCCGCCACTCACCGTGACCGCGCCGCAACTGCGGCCGCCGCATCGTTATATCGCGATCGAAGGGCCGATCGGCGTCGGCAAGACGACGCTCGCTACGCTGCTCGCCGAACGCTGGTCGATGCGCACGCTCTTCGAGCGCCCGCAGGACAATCCGTTTCTCGAACGCTTCTATCGCGACACCACGCGTCACGCGCTCGCCACGCAGTTGAGCTTCGCGTTGCAGCGCGCATCGCAGACACAGGAAGCCGCCGATATCGTGACGAGCGGCGCCGCGCTGATGACCGACTTTCTCACGCAGAAGAGCGAGCTCTTCGCGCGTCTCACGTTGCCCGACGACGAGTTTCAGCTATACAGGGATGTCGCCTCGCGCATACATTCGAGCGGGCCCGCGCCCGATCTCGTCGTCTATCTGCAGGCGAGCCCGGAAGTGCTCTTCTCGCGCATCCAGAAGCGCGCGCTGCCGATGGAGCTGCAAATCTCCGATTCGTATCTGCGCGCGCTCTGCGATGCGTATAACGACTTCTTCTATCACTATGACGCGACGCCGTTGCTCACGGTGAACGCGGAGCATCTGAACCCGCTTGCATCGGATGACGATCTCGCGCTTCTCGTCGAGCGCATCGAATCGATGCGCGGACGCAAGGAATTCTTTGTCAAAGGCGTATCGGTCTGAGCGCGTCGCGCAGCCACCCTCTTTAGCGACTCTATAGTGAAACGATCATGACGTATCTGCAGGAAACGAATCGCTCGACGATCACCGTACCCAAGCTCCAAACCATGCGCGAGACAGGCGAACGCATCGCGATGCTCACGTGCTACGACGCGAGCTTCGGCGCGCTGCTCGAACGCGCGGGCGTCGACGTCATGTTGATCGGCGATTCGCTCGGCAATGTGCTGCAAGGGCACAGCACGACGCTGCCCGTCACGCTCGCCGACATCGCGTATCACACGGCATCGGTCGCGCGCGGCAACCGGAGCGCGCTCATCGTCGCGGACATGCCGTTCGGCACGATCGGCTCGAAGGAAGATGCCTACGCGAACGCCGTGCAACTGATGCGCGCGGGCGCGCAGATGGTGAAGATCGAAGGCGGCGAGTGGCTCGCGGACACCGTGCGCTTTCTGGTCGAACGGTCGATTCCAGTGTGCGGGCACGTCGGGCTCACGCCGCAATCGGTGCACGCGTTCGGCGGCTTCAAGGTGCAGGGCAAATCCGAAGCGGCCGCCGAGCAGATGAAGCGCGACGCCATCGCGCTGCAGGACGCGGGCGCGCAACTGATCGTGATCGAAGCGGTGCCTACGCTGCTCGCGCGTGACGTCACAGAGGCGCTCGCGATTCCGACCATCGGCATCGGCGCGGGCATCGACTGCTCGGGACAAGTGCTCGTGCTGCACGACATGCTCGGCATCTTCCACGGCAAGCGGCCGCGCTTCGTCAAGGATTTCATGCAAGGCCAGTCGAGCATTTTCGCGGCGGTCGAAGCTTATGTGCGCGCCGTGAAGGACGGCACCTTCCCGGGCCCCGAGCATACGTTCTGAGCGATGCCGCGCGCCCACGATCTGCGTTTTTTCGTACATACTGCCAAGCTTCCTGCGCGTACCCTTGCCAATAGTCACTAAAAAGAGCGAGAACGATCATGTGGCACGTCCTTCCCGATGAATACGTCAGAGCCCAACTGGCCGTGGGCTCACTCGTCGCGCTGGGCGTGGCGCGTGTGGTGGCGGCGGGAATCGGGGCGCAGCATAACTGGCGCATCGCGGCGGTGACGCGCTGGTTCATCGGCGCGGCGGTCGTGTTCTGCCTGCCGCAGTTGCTCGAAGTGATCTTCGTCGGGGACTCGCATACGGCGTTGGTCGAGCTGCAAGGCAAGATCATCGGCTGCGCGGTGGCGCTCTTTTGCGCGCCGATCGTCTCTCACAAACTCGGCTACGAATAAGCGCACGCGACGTCAGCCCGCGAGCGCCGATCCCGGCACGCTGTGCGACAGCACGGCCGCTGCCACGAACACCCCGGCCATCATCACGGCTTCGATGCGCATCACGTTGATGACCGTGTGGGCGTCCATCGTCGATGCCGAGCGTTGCAGACGCGGCAGCGCCGACCATCGATTCAGCGCGCCGAACGCGAGCGCCGCCGCGACCAGCGCGAGTTTGACAATCAACACGTGACCCCAGACGCTTGCGGTGAGCGCCGCGAGCGAACCGCCGACGCCGCGCCACCCGTTGAACACGCCCGTCAGGATGACCAGCGCGACCGCGATCGACGCCGCTTTCGACATGCGCGCGACCGTGCGGATCAGGACCGCGCGCGCCACCGACGTATCGAGCGCCGGCAACACGAACGCTCCAGCGATGACGATGCCGCCCCACGCCGCCGTCGCGAGCAGATGCAGCGTTTGCACGCCTTCCGCGAGGGAGAACGCGCCTGCATCGGCGGCGTGGCCGATCGCCGACTTGCCCGCCGCGACGATCAGCGCTGCAAGCACTGCCGTTCCGATCCGCGCCATCGATAGCGAAGCGCCGCTCGCCGCGAGCAATAAAAGCACGCCGCCCACGAGCGCGACAGACCAGCCGATGCCCGCATGCGTCCCCGTCGCGACGAGCCACAACGACGCGCCCGCTTGCGGGATCGGCGCGCCGCTCATCGCCGCCGATTGCAGCCATAGCGAGACGAAGCTGCACAAAATCAGCACGATCGCGGCGATCGGACCGCCGCGCGCGGCACGCCGCCAGCCATGCCGCGCAGGCGACACGGCTGCGAACGCCTGTTCGCGCGACAGCCAGCCGTTCAGCAGCAATGCGCCGAGCGCGCAGGCAAAGGCGAGATCGGCGAGCGCCGCGAAGGCCGTCTGCGCAAGCCAGAGAGGATCGTCGTTCATCATGCGGAAGCGGTCGCGGTGCGAGCGGGCATCGCCGAAAGGAAGCTCATCGAAGGAAGTCTGCGGAGTCTAAACGAACGTCCACGGTGCAGCACAGCATCGAACGTCGTCGAAACGCCTTGAATTTTTGCCGGGGGCTTCCGAAACTGCATGAAGCACATCGATCAGGCGGCTCCCGCGTCGAGTCGAATATTTGTCGAAACGCAATGGACGATTCGTGCCTATTAAGTTCGTCGCGGGCGGTCAAGAGTCGCGCGGCATATTGTCGCGAATGCGCTGCAGCGGGACTTAGAGCGAGATTGTGTCAAATAGTCATCATCATGCATCGATGATAGAATTCCGCGTCGCATCAGAGGCTCGTCGAGCCGCTGTGGCCGTGGTCCGCCACCCACCGCCCCCTGCGTGGCCGTGGTTCGCCACCTTCGCACCGAGCCGCACGAAGCTCGGCAGGTCCCCGAATTTCATGGAGTGTCGCGTGTTTTCAAGACGCATTTTTCGTCCGCTGCTCGCTATGGCTTTTGCCTCGGCTCTGGTAGGCAGCGCTGGCGTTTTCAGCTCCGCCGCGCAGGCGCAGAACCAGCCGATCGCACCGGACACGATGGCCGCGCGCGTGCAAGGCTGTACGGCGTGCCACGGCGTTCATGGTGAAGGCACGGACAACGACTACTTCCCGCGTCTTGCCGGCAAGCCTGCCGACTATCTGTACAACCAGCTCCAGAATTTCCGCGAAGGCCGGCGCAAGTACCCGCCGATGAACTACCTCGTCACGTATCTCTCGGACGATTACCTTCATCAGATCGCGACGTACTTCTCGAATCAGCGTCCGCCGTATCCGCCGCCCGCCAAAACGAACGTCTCCTCGACGACGCTCGCGCGCGGCCAGCAGATCGTGCTGAACGGCGATGCATCGAAAAACATTCCCGCGTGCGCGGCTTGCCACGGCAAGGGCCTGACCGGCATGCAGCCGGCCATTCCGGGTCTCGTCGGCCTGCATTCGGACTACATCAGCGCGCAAGTCGGCGCATGGAAGTCGGGCACGCGTCACGCGAAGGCGCCCGATTGCATGCAGCAAATCGCCTCGCGCCTGACGGATGACGACGTGACCGCCGTCGCCGCATGGCTGTCCACGCAAACCGCACCCGCCAACCCGGTGCCCGCGCCTGCTGGCTCGTTGAAGATGCCGCTCAAGTGCGGCAGCGAACTGCAATAAGGCGTCTGGAGCGACAACATAATGAAACGCAAGTCCCTGTTCGCACTTTCCTCGGCTGTCGTGGTGGCAGCCGTCGCAGCCGCCGCCGTTCTCTGGTCGGGCGGCGACAATCTGCATTCGGGCGGCGCCATCGCGGCGACGCCGGCCGACAAGGCCGCGCTCATCAAGCAAGGTGAATACCTCGCGCGCGCCGGCGACTGTATCGCGTGCCACACGGTGCGCGGCGGCAAGCAATTCGCGGGCGGCCTGCCGATGGCCACGCCGTTCGGCACGATGTTCACGCCGAACATCACGCCTGACGACCAGTACGGCATCGGCAAGTGGACCTCCGACGACTTCTATCGCGCGATGCACACGGGCCGTTCGAAGGACGGCAGCCTGCTCTACCCCGGCTTCCCGTTCACGAGCTACACGAAGGTCACGCGCGCCGATTCCGACGCGATCTATGCGTACCTGCGTTCCGTGACGCCCGTGTCCGAGCCGAGCCGTCCGCATGAACTGCGCTTCCCGTTCAATAACCGCAACCTGCTGATCGGCTGGCGCACCCTCTTCTTCAGCGAAGGCGAGTACAAGCCGGATCCGACCAAATCGGTCGAATGGAACCGCGGCGCGTATCTGGTCGAAGGCCTCGGCCATTGCGCGATGTGCCACACGTCGATCAACGCGATGGGCGGCCCGGTCAGCTCGGCGGCCTTCGCCGGCGGCCTGATCCCGCTGCAGAACTGGTACGCGCCGTCGCTCACGTCGAACAAGGAAGCGGGCCTCGGCGACTGGGACCTGAAGGACATCAACGATCTGCTGAAGACCGGTGTGTCGCAACGCGGCGCGGTGTTCGGTCCGATGGCCGAAGTGGTTCACAACAGCCTGCAGTACATGACCGACGCGGACGTCAACGCGATCTCGACCTATCTCAAGTCGATCCCGCAGAAGAAGGAAGCGCCGGAAGTCATGCAGCTCGAGACGTCCGAGAAGTTCGGCGGCGAGCTGCTGACGCTGGGCAAGAAGGTCTACACCGAGAACTGCGCGAAGTGCCATCAGGAAACCGGTCTTGGCAAGCCGCCGGCGTATCCGCCGCTCGCCAACAACCAGTCGATCCAGATGCCGTCGGCAGTCAACCCGATCCGCATGACGCTGAACGGCGGTTATCCGCCGAGCACGGAAGGCAATCCGATGCCGCACGGCATGCCGCCTTTCGCGCAGTCGCTGTCGGATACGGAAGTGGCCGCGGTCGTGACGTACATCCGTATGTCGTGGGGCAACCACGGCACGCCGGTGTCGCCGCAGCAGGTGAGCAACCTGCGTTCGGCACCGCTCGACTGAGGTCCGCGGCGGCCATTCGCCAATAGAGCGTACAATACGCATTTGGGGCGCAGCCTTCGTAGTTGGGGCCGCGCCCCTTGTCTTTTGGCGGATCCAATTCATGCACGCAGGCGAGCGTTTCAACAGCATCAGCCATCTGATCGGCGCGCTGCTGTCGGTGGCGGGTCTGGCGACGCTCGTGACAATGGGCGCACTGGACGGCGACGCCTACAAGGTCGTCAGTTTCGCGGTGTATGGCGCGATGCTCTGCGCGCTCTACATCATCTCGACGCTGTATCACTGCGTGCGCACGCCGCGCATGAAAGCGATACTGCAAAAGTGCGATCACTCGGCCATCTACTTGTTGATAGCCGGCAGCTACACGCCGTATACACTAGTGACCTTGCGTGGTCCCTGGGGCTGGTCCCTCTTCGGCGTGAGCTGGGGACTTGCGGTGCTCGGCATCACGCAGGAACTGACGCTCGGGCGCCGAACCCGCAGCGTATCGATGGTGCTGTACGTGCTGATGGGATGGCTCGCGCTCGTAGCCATTCATCCGCTCGTGACGGCGCTGCCGCCCGCGGGAACCGCGTGGCTGGTGGCGGGCGGGGTCGTGTACACCGCGGGCATCTGGTTTTTCATCAACGACGAGCGCATTCGGCACGGACACGGAATCTGGCATCTGTTCGTGCTCGCAGGCAGCCTGTGTCAGTTTGTGAGCGTCGCGCGCTACGTCGCGTGAGCATCGGCTGAAACGGGCGCCGCCGCGTCGAAGTGTCCATCGATGCAACTTAGCGCCAGATGACGTGTCTTGATAGCACGTCGAACCTCGCGGCAACGTCCGGCGATCGCTGATCGCCCATGGCCCGCCGCCCGATTTTTCTTCGAGCGATGCACATGCGCTCTGCCGGCCGAACCATGATTCGCCGCAGCCTGATTCGCATGCGCGTCGCTCGACACAACGAATAAGTATCCAATTTATGTCTTTTGATTCACTCGGTCTGTCGGAACCTCTGCTTCGCGCCGTCAACGAACTCGGCTATTCCAGTCCCACTCCCATCCAGCTCCAGGCGATTCCCGCCGTTCTGAAAGGCGGCGACTTGCTCGCGGGCGCGCAGACCGGCACGGGCAAGACCGCCGGCTTCACGCTGCCGATCCTGCAACGCCTGTCGCAACTCGCGCCCGCCTCGGGCGGCGCGAAACGCCCGGTGCGCGCGCTGATCCTTACGCCGACGCGCGAACTCGCCGCGCAGGTCGAGGAAAGCGTCCGCGCGTACGGCAAGTACCTGAAGCTCAAGTCGACTGTGATGTTCGGCGGCGTCGGCATCAATCCGCAGATCGACGCGCTGCGCCGTGGCGTCGATATCGTCGTCGCGACGCCGGGGCGTCTGCTCGATCACATGCAGCAAAAGACGATCGACGTTTCGCAACTCGAAATCCTCGTGCTCGACGAAGCCGATCGCATGCTCGACATGGGCTTCATCCACGACATCAAGCGCGTGCTCGCGCGTCTGCCGGCGAAGCGTCAGAATCTCCTGTTCTCGGCCACGTTCTCCGACGAGATCAAGGCGCTCGCGGACAGCCTGCTCGATTCGCCCGCGCTCATCGAAGTCGCGCGGCGCAATACGACGGCCGAGAAGGTCGAGCAGAAGATTTATCCGGTCGATCGTGATCGCAAGCGCGAACTGCTCACGCATCTGATTCGCGGCAACAACTGGTTTCAGGTGCTCGTCTTCACGCGCACGAAGCACGGCGCGAACCGCCTCGCCGAGCAATTGACGCGCGACGGCATCAGCGCGCTCGCGATTCACGGCAACAAGAGCCAGTCGGCACGCACGCGCGCGCTCGCCGAATTCAAGGATCAGACGCTGCAGGTGCTGGTCGCGACCGATATCGCGGCGCGCGGCATCGACATCGATCAACTGCCGCATGTCGTCAACTTCGATCTGCCGAACGTGCCGGAAGACTACGTGCATCGCATCGGCCGCACGGGTCGCGCAGGCGCGGAAGGCGAAGCGGTATCGCTGGTGTGCGTGGACGAGCATCAGTTGCTGAAGGACATCGAGCGCCTCATCAAGCGGCCGATTCCGAGCGAGGTGATCCCCGGCTTCGAACCCGATCCGAACGCGAAGCCGGAGCCGATCCAGCGCCGTAGTCAGGGCCGCGGCCAGGGACAAGGTCAGGGTCAGGGGCGTCAGAATCCGCGTAACGGCGAGGCACGTCCGAACGGTGAAGCGCGACGCAATGGCGAGCCGCGCCGCGAAGGCGGCCGTCCGACCGGAGAGGCCCGTGGCGCGCGGCCGGCGAAGGCAAACAATGGCAGCGCTCAGCCTTCACGCGAAGCGCGCAATCAAGGCAAGCAAAGCAAGCCGGGCGCAAACGCGGGGCCGGCTCCGCGACGTCAGGAGCCGGTGCAGACCGGTCACGCCGCGAATTCGCGCAAACCGTCGGGGAATCCCGGCGCGCTGCTCAGCGGCCGACGCGATGCGTTGCGTTCGGGCGATCGCAGCCGTTAAAGCGGTGTTTCAGGCGGCGGCGCTCGCCGCCCGCTTCAGCCATTCGAGTTGCTCGCGCCAGCGCGCGAGCGCCGATTGCGCATCAGTCAGTTCGAAGACGATTCCGTTCGTGAGTCGCGCATATCCCACCCGCTGAACCTCACCACTCTCGATCGTGCCGACGAAGCACGCCAGCGGCACGTCGTCGAGCGGAACTCGGCGTGTATCCAGATGCACCTGATAAAACGCCTCGTCGAATACGAAGGCGAGCGTGGCGCGTCCGGTCGCGGTAATGGCCTGCGCCGTCCGCGACGACGGCCATAGCGCGAAGGCAAGCGTGCGCGCATCGGGCGCAAGCAGTTCGCCGGCGCCGAGCAGCGCGGTTCGCACGCGATGGGCGCGATCGGCGGTGCATAGCGACGCGGTGAAACCGGTATCGACGCCGGTGAGCGTACCGTCGAAGAGCGCACGCAACTCGGGCGGCCACTCGTCGAAAACGGTATGTGAAGAGAGCGACGGCTGCGGTGCGTTGGAATCGGACATGGAAAGATGCCGGCTTTGAACCGGCATCGTCGAGCAAGGTTAGCGGAAGAACAACTGCGTCATCTTCGAGAGCGGATAGTGCACGCCGGGCTGAATGCGCGCGGGCAAATCGAGCGGCTTGAGCAGCATCTTGATGGCCTGATCCGCGGACAGATTGCGCCGCACGAGCGCATTCACGCGTGCGGAAAGTTCGCGGTTGTACTCGGCATCCTGCGCACGCTCAGGATAACGAACGGCGAACACGTGCCGCAGCGCGATTTCCGAATCCTCGCTCTTCAACTCCATCACGCGCCGCACGAGCGCGCCGAGCACGGCCAAGCGACCATTGCCTTCGATCTTGTTCCACTTCTTGAAGAAGTGAAAAAAGTGCTTGTAGTGCCGCACTTCGTCGGTACGGATGTTGTCGGTGATTTCCTTCAGCACCGGCTCGTCCGAACAATCGTTGATTGCGCGATAAAGCGTGGCGGTTCCCGTCTCGACGACGCAACGCGCCACCATTTCGAGCGCTCGCTTCTTCTCGAACTCCTCGTAGGAACAGGTGAGCGAGTATTCGTCGAAGAAATTCCTGAACGCGGTGTCCCAGTCGAACTCCGGCCACACGTGGTGGATGTATGTCTTGAGCGCCCTTCCGTGTTGCATCTCTTCGGGCTCCCATTCATCGTTCAGCCACGCCGAGATCTCGGGATCGTCGTGAAAATACTTGCTGAGATTGCTCGTATAAAGATCGGTGCCGCTCTCGATGAACGAGCAGGCGCACAACAACAAGAGAAGATGCTCGTTGGATGCAGCCTTCTGACGATCGATCCGCGAGAGATCGATATCTTCGATGCGCCAAGGCATCACGTGTGTACTGTCTGTATGCATATATCGCGCTCCCAGGCTGGACTGAACGCGCCATCGGCCGACAAGAGCCGGCCGAGGTTCAGGCGACGCCGTGAACGATTCAGTCCTGGCGTCCTCAACTTCAAGTGTCAGCGGCTAGTTTTTCCATCTTAGCCGCCCTGCAATGAGTTTGCAGACTTGGGGACAGACTCACGCGCGGCGCGCCGGTTCCTCGCATGCCGAATTCTTACAACGTCTGACGAGTAAGTGTGGACGCGCTATAGCATGAAACGTGCCGACTAGGCCACGGCATTTGCTTCGATTACGCCTGAGATCGACGCGCCACGCGCATGCGCCAGGCGACGATCGCCAGCGACACGCCCGACAATACAGCGGCCAGCAACACGTAGTAGCTCGGCGCGAGCTTGTCGCCGGTGACGTGGATGAATGCTTCGACGATCGTCGGCGCGAATCCTCCGAATAGCGTGACACCGAGCGCATAGCCGATCGACAGGCCGGTCGAGCGCACCCGCGTCGGGAAGATCTCGGACATGAGCGCGGGCATTGGACCGGAATACGCTGCCTTCAGAATGCCCGCTACCGATTGCAGCATGACGAGCGATGCAATCGTCGGATGCGCCTGCAGCCACGCAAACATCGGATAAATCGTTACGCCCATGAAGATCGACGTGGCGAGCATGATGCGGATGCGCCCGAGCCGATCGGAGAGCGCGCCCATCAACGGCGAAAAAATGAACTGAAGTCCGCCATTGAGCACCACGACGGCGAACGATGCCGTCGCCGGAAGATGCAACTGCTTGACCGCGTACATCGGCATATAGAGCTGCAACACATACACGCCGACTGTCGATTGCGCCACGATGCCCACGGCGAGCAGCAGGTTCAGCCATTGGTTCGAGAACGAGACGCCCCGGGCGTTGTCCTTCCTTTCGGAACGCGTCGCGAGAAACTCCGGCGTTTCGTCCAGGTGCGAGCGGATGTAGTAGCCGACCGGCCCGACGAGCAGTCCGAAGACGAAAGGAATGCGCCAGCCCCAGCTTTCGAGTTGCGGCTGCGGCAGCCAGGCGCTCAGAACCGAACCGAACGCCGCAGCCATGATCGCGGCGAGCCCCTGGCTCGCGAACTGCCAGCTCGCGTAATAGCCGCGCCGCGCTTCGCTATGCTCGACCATGAACGCGGTCGCGCTGCCGAACTCGCCGCCGACCGCGAAGCCTTGCACAAGTCGCGCGAGCAGGATCAGCAGCGGCGCCGCGATACCGATGTGTTGATACGAAGGCATCACGGCCATCGTAAATGTGCCGACCATCATCAGCAGAATGGCGAGCGTGAGCGCGGCCTTGCGCCCCTTCCGATCGCCGTAGACGCCGAGCACGATCGCGCCCAGCGGCCGCATCAGGAACGAGATGCCGAACGTGCCGATAGCCAGCATGGTCGACAGCCATTCATCGTTCGACGGAAAGAACGCCTTCGCGATGACTGTCGCGAAATAGCCGTAGACGAGAAAGTCGAACCACTCGAGTGCGTTGCCGATTGACGACGAGAACACGATGCGACGGATCATCGCCTTCGATGGCGCCGCTTTCGGTGCGGATGTTTCGCCATTCGCCGGCGCGGCGCCCTGAGTATCGCGCGCCCCATACGTTTGTTCGTTCATGATTTCTCCTCCCCCTGCATCCGCATCGTGGATACGGGCGTGCGTATCCCTGTCGCCTGCAAAGTCGCAGCGATCGATGCGGTTTTTTTATGAACGGAGACCGCTCAATGTGCGGTCTCCGATGATGGCTTTAGAAGCCCGCCGCGAGTCCGTCGCGCCGGCTGTCGCTTGCCGCGACATATCCGCGCTCGGGATCGTTACGATCGAGCTTCCAGATGTATTGGCCCGAGCCGAAGTCCATGTACGGATCGTCGACGGACTTGATCGTGTGGCCGAGGCCTTCGAGCGCACGCGCGGTTTCGAGATCGAGCGTGGCTTCGATGTCGATCGTGAAATCGCGATTCACCTTCCAGCGCGGCGCGTCGCACGCGGCCTGCGGCTGCTGGCCGTAGTCGAGCATGCGCACGACCGATTGCAGGTGTCCTTGCGGCTGCATGTCGCCGCCCATCACGCCGAAGCTCATGACGGCTTCGCGCTGACCATCGACTTCCTGCGTGAGGAACGCCGGGATGATCGTGTGGAACGGGCGCTTTCCGCCTTCCACGACGTTCGCGGACTTTGGATCCATCGAGAAACCGCAGCCGCGGTTCTGCAGTGCGATACCCGTATCGGGCACGACCACGCCCGAACCGAAGCCCATGTAGTTCGACTGGATGAAGCTCACCATCATGCCGCGCTCGTCGGCGACCGACATGTAGATGGTGCCCCCCGCCTTCGGCATGCCGAAGTCGAACTGCGTCGCCTTCGACGGGTCGATGAGCTTCGCGCGCTCCGTCAGATACGCGTCGTCGAGCATCTGCTCGGGCGTCACTTCCATGGAACGCGGATCGGCGACATAGCGATAGACATCGGCGAAGGCGAGCTTCATCGCCTCAATCTGCAAATGCTGCGACTCGATGCGATCGACGGCAAGCGCGCTCACATCGAACTTGTCGAGAATACCGAGCGCGATGAGCGCCGCGATGCCTTGCCCATTCGGCGGAATCTCATGCACGGTGTAGCCGCGATAATCCTTGCTGATCGGCTCGACCCAGTCCGCGCGATAGTTGCGCAGGTCGTCCATCGTCAGCGCGGCGCCGCCCTCTCGTGCGAATGCGGCGATGCGCTCGGCGCTCTCGCCTTCGTAGAACGCGCGCGGACCATGCTGTGCGAGCAGGCGCAGCGTTTTCGCGTGGCCGGGGAAGCGCACGAGTTCGCTCACCTCGGGCGCGCGGCCGCGCGGCATGAACACATCCGCGAAGCCCGGCTGATCCTTGAGCTCGGGCACCGCCGCCGCCCACTTGTACGCGACGATGCTCGCCACCGCATGACCGCGCTCGGCGATCTCGATGGCCGGCTCCATCAGGTCCGCGAAGGGCAGCGAGCCGAACTTCGAATGCAGCGCCTCCCATCCGGCGATGACGCCCGGCACCGTCACCGCATCCCAGCCGCGCTTGGGTTGCCGGGCGAGTCCGTTCTCCTCGCCGTACTTGCGGCGGAAGTAGTCGACGTTCCAGGCCGCCGGCGACACGCCCGATGCGTTCAGACCGTGCAGCTTCTGGCCATCCCAGACGAGCGCGAATGCGTCGCCGCCCAGCCCGCATGACACGGGTTCGACCACGGTGATCGCCGCCGCAGCAGCGATGGCCGCGTCGGCGGCATTGCCGCCCTTCCACAACATGCGCAGGCCGGCCTGCGCGGCCAGCGGATGCGAAGTCGAGACGATATTGCGGGCGAACACCGGCAGGCGCGGCGTGGGATAGGGGTTTTGCCAGTTGAAGCGAGTCATTGAATGAAGTCCAAAATTCCTGCGGGCAGAACATGGCGGGCGATTATGTGAGCCAGCCGGGCAAAAGAGGAATATTGCATTGTCCGCTTAATCCGAAACAAATTCATTTATCGTATAAATTAATGAAATTGGCGCATGAATTCCTTCTGGGCCTTCGCACCCGCCGGTGCGCTTCCAGAGCACCTTGCTTGTGTGCGCCGCCGCACGAACTTCAAGTTGATTCTCCGAATTTGCGTAAACGATGGACCGCTTCCGCAGCCGGAAAAAGTCAAAGCGAAAATTTTCAACGCGAATTTGGCACTTGTCAGACACTTGCCTACAATCCCAATTCCCGGCATCCGCAGTACAAAAATTCAATGCGTGTGCCCGGCGTTTTTTCAGTTTTCCCGTACAACGTTTCGAAGCAAAAAGATCCGGCTTACAAAGCCGGCTGCTTATGCCGTTCGGTCGTCATGGAGAACACAATGCTGAGTCCGCACGAATTTGCCACGCTGCTATTGGTTCAGGAAGCACCCAATCAGGTCGACATGGAACGCCAGGAGCTCGACGCTCTGCTCGAACGTCAGCTCGTTCAACTCGAAAATCTCGCATCCGGACGCCAGCAATGGCGCCTCACCGCCACCGGCGATTCGACCGTCAAGGCTTTCAAGCGTTACTCGTAGCACGCGTAGCAGGGCTCGGGACGCGGCCATCGGCCGCGTCCGCTTCACCTCCTCTGATATCTCTCAACGGGTCACTTCAGCCGGCACGCAGGGTCGGGTCGACCGCGGCACGCCAGCTCAGCGCCTGTGCTCGCTGATCCAGGAAGAAACTCGCCCACGCGCTTTGCGCCTCCAGACCGGGATTCGCCTGATAGGAGCGATATCGCTCGGCGATCGCCGTCTGAAACGCACAGAAGCGCTCCCTGGATAGCCCGCCGCGTCGCTCGGCCACATAGGCGTCGTAAAAGGTCGAGTAGACCGACTGCGCATCCCCGCCGTAATCGACTGGGGACGTCCCGCACATGCCCTGCAGCGCACTGAACGAGGGCGCGCCCATCGTTCCATCCAGACTGGGTGTTCCCACGCAGCCCGCCAGCAACGCCGCACTCAGCGCGCCTGAAACCCACAGCATTCGCATGGCACTCACCTTCGATCGCATTTCGTGCCGCCAGTATCGGACGAACGGAACCGTCGCGCCACTCGGCCGAATGGCATAGGCCGAATGACGTTCTAGCGAGATGTGTCACGCGGCCTATGCCATTCGGCCAGGTTGTCCGCGTGGCCTCGCTCCGTTAGATTGCGCAAACGGACATCGGTTGGCGCGGCACGACGCGTCGATGTCGGCTCAAATCGGAGGAGACCATGCAGGATCAGTACATTCTCGCGCTCGACCAGGGCACGACCAGTTCGCGCGCCATGCTGTTCGACAGAAACGGCAACGTCGTGTCCGTGGCGCAGAAAGAATTCCAGCAGATTTATCCGCAAGCTGGCTGGGTCGAGCACGATCCGCAGGAGATCTGGTCGACGCAGGCCGGCGTCGCCGCCGAAGCCGTCACACGCGCGGGCGAGAGCGCTTCGTCGATCGCGGCGGTGGGCATCACGAATCAGCGCGAAACCACGATCGTCTGGGACCGCGAAACGGGCAAGCCGATCTACAACGCAATCGTCTGGCAGGACCGTCGCACGGCCGGCTTGTGCGACGAGCTCAAATCGCGCGGCCTCGAAGCAATGGTGCGCGCGAAAACGGGCCTGCCCATCGACGCGTATTTCTCGGCAACGAAGATCCGCTGGATTCTCGACAACATCGAGGGCGCCCGCGACAAGGCGAAACAAGGACGACTCGCGTTCGGCACCGTCGATAGCTGGCTCATATGGAATTTCACGCGGCAGGGCCTGCATGTCACGGACATGACGAACGCATCGCGCACCATGCTCTTCAACATTCATGAGCGACGCTGGGACGACGAACTGCTCGACGCGCTCGACATACCGCGCAGCATGCTGCCCGAAGTGCGCCCGTCGTCCGAGGTGTACGGCACGACGCGAGGCACGGTGTTCGCCGCGGACGTCCCGCTCGCGTCGCTTGCCGGCGATCAGCACGCGGCCCTCTTCGGACAGATGTGCACGGATTCCGGCATGGTGAAGAACACCTACGGCACCGGCTGCTTTCTCGTCATGAATACGGGCGACAAGCCGATCGAGTCGCGCAACAACCTGGTCACGACGATCGCCTGGCAGATCGGCGATCAGGTCAATTACGCGCTCGAAGGCAGCATCTTCATCGCGGGCGCGGTCGTGCAATGGCTGCGCGACGGGCTCGGCCTGATTCGCCACGCAAGCGAAATCGAAACGCTCGCGCGCGGCGTGCCGCATAGCGACGGCGTCTATCTCGTGCCCGCGTTCGCCGGGCTCGGCGCGCCGCACTGGAACGCGCGCGCACGCGGAACGCTCTTCGGCGTCACGCGCGGGACGACATCAGGTCATATCGCGCGCGCGGCGCTCGACTCGATCGCCTATCAGTCGCTCGACGTGCTCAAGGCAATGGAAGCGGACTCGGGCATGCGCATCGGCGAATTGCGCGTCGATGGCGGCGCCTGCGCGAACAATCTGCTGATGCAGTTTCAGGCCGACATCCTCGGCGTCGAAGTCGCACGCCCGCGCATCGCGGAAACGACGGCGCTCGGCGCGGCGTATCTCGCAGGGCTCGCGGTCGGCTACTGGAAGGATGTCGATGAACTCAAGGCGCAATGGCAACTGGAGCGCCGGTTCAGTCCGTCGATGCCGGAACCGGAGATCGAGTCCTGTCTCGCCGGATGGCAACGCGCGGTCCACGCGGCGAAGGTATGGGCCGACAGCTAGCGAAGCCCAGCCGCTTATGTCGTTTTCCGGAACGCCGCGCCATGCGGCGGTGCAAAAATCGTCGGCGTGCGGTATCCTAAAAAAGCTGTCGAGGCTTCGGCCCCGCAGCATTCAGTACGTCTTCAGGGCGGGGTGTAATTCCCCACCGGCGGTATGTGGCGAGGCCTCGCGGCCGGACCATGAGCCCGCGAGCGCCCGCGCCGGTAACATGCGCGGGGTCAGCAGATCTGGTGAGATGCCAGAGCCGACGGTCACAGTCCGGATGAGAGAAGATGTGCAGATGGTCATGTCCGTTCCCCTTGGCGAGTCTTGCATCGCGCCGAACCGGACGACGCCGCGCCTTCGGGCGTGTCGCCGTGGGGTGTCGTTCTGTCTGTTTGCAATGCCCTGAAACGTTTTTCGCTTAATTTTCTCGCGAGAGCGTTTCACATGTCCCAGACCCAAACCAGCAACAGCCTGTCGTTCGCCGCACCCGCCGTCATCGCTGACGACGCCTTTGCCGATCTCTCCCAGCTCGCTTCATTCGATGTTCCGCCGCGTATCGCTGCAGCGCTCGACGCCATGCGCGAAGGCCGCCCCGTCGTCTTGCAGGACGATGACGATCGCGAAAACGAAGCCGATCTGATCGTCGCCGCCGAGAAACTCACCGACGCCACCATGGCCCTTCTGATCCGCGAATGCAGCGGCATCGTGTGCCTGTGCCTGCCCGACGATCGAGTGCGCGCGCTCGAACTCCCGCCGATGGCCGCTGCCAACGGCAGCCGCTACGGCACCGCGTTCACGGTGTCGATCGAAGCGCGCGAAGGTGTGACGACGGGTGTGTCGGCGGCGGATCGCGTGACGACGATTCGCGCGGCCATCGCCGATCATGCGAAGCCTGGCGATATCGTCCGGCCGGGCCACGTCTTCCCGCTGCGCGCGATGCCGGGCGGCGTGCTCGCACGGCGCGGCCACACGGAAGGCACCGTCGATCTGGCGATTCTCGCGGGACTCAAGCCCGCAGGCGTGCTGTGCGAACTGATGAACCCGGACGGCACGATGACGCGCGGCGAGCAAGTCGAGCGCTTCGCGCATGAGCACCGCCTGCCGATGCTGACCATCGCGGAACTGGTCGAATTCCGCGCGGCGCTCGCAGCCGCGCGCGAGACCGTGGAAGAAGCAGCCTGAGTCGCTAAGCGCTCAGGACAGCACGTCGCCGAAATCCCCGCGCACGCCCGCGGCGACGAGCCCGGGAAGTTCGTCCATGTGCTCCATGATCCGCGTGATGCCGGTTTCGCGCAGCACCTGCGCGTAGCCGGACGGAATGTGGCTCGCACCGACGAACGCGATGGTCTTCATGCCCGCCGCGCGCGCCGCCGTCAGCCCGGCGACGCTGTCTTCCACGACGAGACAGCGCTCGGGCGCGACATCGAGCGTGCGCGCCGCGAGCAGATAGACATCGGGATAAGGCTTCGGCCGTTCGACCTGCTGCGCACTGAACACGCGCGCGCCGACGACTTCGTCCAGGCCCGCGCGCC
This sequence comes from Caballeronia jiangsuensis, assembly GCF_046030135.1. NCBI lineage: Bacteria > Pseudomonadati > Pseudomonadota > Betaproteobacteria > Burkholderiales > Burkholderiaceae > Caballeronia > Caballeronia jiangsuensis. The sequence goes on along the minus strand of NZ_JAQQDB010000010.1, from coordinate 126,161 downwards.
GCACCGACGCGCGCACGCGCTCAAGACGGCTGTTCGACACCACCGCGACCGGCAAGCCGCACGCTTCGAGCGCCGCGCGCACGCCGGCGATCGGTCCGACCGAGCGCGCGAGTTCCACCGCGACGCGCGCCTCGATCGTGTTGACGAAATCCAGCGGCATCACGACGCCGAACTTCGTCTCCAGATAAGTCAGGAAGCGCGAAGTCTGCTGCCCGAAAGCCGTCTTGACGGCCGGTTTGAAGTCGATGCCGGGAAACGTCTCGGTCAGGACGTCCAGCATCACGCGATCCGCGATGACTTCGCTATCGACGAGCACGCCGTCGCAATCGCAGATGAGATGATCGATCATGTTGGCTCGAATTACGTTGAGCCAACATGATAAGCGTTCAGCAAGCGTCGGCTGCTTTTACTTCGGATGTAATGCGCGGCGCGTCCAGCCGCGCGGCGAACCATGTCACCGCGAGGGCCGCGAGCGCGACCGCCGCTGCTGCCCACGGGAGCGCATCGAGGCCGTGACCGTGCGTGAGCACCGCGCCGCCGAGCCACGCGCCGCCCGCATTGCCGACGTTGAACGCGCCGATATTGAGCGTCGATGCGAGATTCGGCGCGTCCTTCGCCTTCTCGACGACGCGCGCCTGCAGCGGCGGCACGGTCGCGAACGCAGCGATGCCCCACACGAAAATCGTGACGATCGCGCCGATCTGGCTGTGGCTCGTCTTCGCGAACACCGCCATGATGATCGCGAGCGCGAACAGAATGCCCACCAGCGAAGGCATCAGCGCGCGGTCGGCGAGCTTGCCGCCGATCGTATTGCCGATCGTCAGCCCGACGCCGAACAACACCAGAATCAGCGTGACGGCGCGCGGCGAGAATCCGCCGACCTGTTCGAGAATCGGCGCGATATACGTGAAGACAACGAACACGCCGCCGAAACCGAGCACGGTCATCGAGAGCGCGAGCCAGACCTGGCCGTCGCGCAGCACACGCACTTCGCGTCCGAGTCCGCTCGGCGCCGCATCGTGGCGATTCGGCACGAGCGCGGTCACGCCGAGCGCGGAAAGCACGCCCAGGCCCGCAACGATCCAGAACGTCGCGCGCCATCCCAGTTCCTGACCGATGAACGTCCCGAACGGCACGCCCAGAACGTTCGCGAGCGTGAGCCCGGTGAACATCAGCGCGATGGCGCTCGCGCGCTTGTCCGCCGGCACGAGCGACGCGGCCACGACCGCGCCGATGCCGAAGAACGAGCCGTGCGCGAACGACGTCACGACGCGCGCGGCCATTAAGAGGCCATAGTCCGGCGCGACCGCGCACAGCACGTTGCCGACGATGAACACGAGCATGAGCCCTTGCAGCGCGAGCTTGCGCGGCAGCTTGCTCGTCAGCACGGCGAGCAACGGTGCGCCGACTGCGACGCCGAGCGCGTAACCGGTGACGAGCAGGCCCGCTGACGGAATCGACACGGACAGATCGCGCGCGACGTTGGGCAGCAGGCCCATGATGACGAACTCCGTCGTGCCGATGGCGAAGGCGCTGATCGCCAGCGCGAGAAGGGGAAGAGGCATGGTGGCTCCAGATCAGAATTGGGCGGTCACGAATTCGACGACCACGCTTGGGCCCAGCCGCACGAAGAGCTGAAGCTCGCGGGCGAGCGGCACTTCGGCGAACTGGTAGGCATAGCCGTGACAATCGAGACGTTCGAGCAATGCGCGCCACTCGGCTTCGTCGTCGATGCGCAGCGCCAGATGGTCGATGCGCGTCGCGCCCGGCCGTTCAGCGGGATGCGAATCCACGACGCCCGAGGCGACCAGATGCACCGCCGGCCGCGCGCCGAGATAAAGCCAGTAGCCGCCGACGCCGAAAGGCGGCCGTGGCCCGACTCGCATCCCGGCGATATCGACGAAGAAGCGCATGAACGCATCGCAGTCGGGCGCGACGAGAGTGACGTGATCGAGTTGCATGACGCGAATGCTCCTCAAAGGGTTAACGCTTAGACGGCATTTTGCGAGCTATGCGTCGCTTTGAGAATTGGTCTACCCTTTGAATCATTATCAAGCTGGATTTGAAAATGACGATGGATCGGCTCGGCGACATGCGCCTTTTCGTGGAAGCGGCCGCGGCGGGCAGTCTGTCGGCGGCGGGGCGCAAGCTCGGACTGTCGCCGGCTGCGGCGAGCGCGCGGCTCATCAAGCTGGAAAAAGCGCTGCGCACGCGGCTATTCGAGCGCACGACGCGCCAGTTGCGCGTCACCGACGAAGGCCGCCTGTATCTTCAGCACTGCCGGATCGCGCTGCAGGCGATCGACGACGCCGAAGCCGCGCTGCAGGCCGGCCAGAACGTCGTGCGCGGCAAGGTGCGCATCTCGGCGACGTCGAATTTCGGGCGCTCGATGCTGCGCGGCTGGATCGACGAATTCAGCGCGCTGCATCCGGACGTGAGATTCGCGCTCACGCTGTCGGATTCGGTGTCGAATCTGTTGCTCGAGGAGATCGATCTGGCGATTCGCTTCGGCGCACCGCCCGACAGCGGACTCGCCGCGCGCGCGCTCGCGCCGAATCGACGCGTGCTGTGCGCATCGCCCGAGTATCTCGCGCGCAAGGGCGTGCCCAGGACGCCCGCGGAGTTGATGGGTCACGACTTCGTCGTCGTGGTCACGGCAAGCGGGCCGCTCAACGAGCTCGATTTCGTGCGCGGCGACGAGCGCTACGCGTACACGATCCCGCTCGCGGACGCCTGGGAAACCAACGACGGCGCGATGACTCGCGCGTGGGCGCTCGCGGGCCACGGCATCGCGCATAAATCGATCTGGGATATCGCCGCCGACGTACGCGCCGGTACGCTGAAGATGGTGCTGCCCGACTGGTGCACGCACGAGGCCGCCGTTCACGCCCTCTTCCACGCCAACCGCTACATGGCGCCGCGCGTGCGCGTGCTGCTGGATTTTCTGGTCGAGCGTTTCGAGAAAACGACGCACGAATTGCTCGGCGATCTGGCGTATCCGCCCGAGCCGCGCCCATCGCGTCAGGAATTGCCGTCGGCGCTATAATATCGGGCTAAATTACAGCAAAAAGCGGGCAAATCACGGTAGAAGTCCGCGAAACTCCTTCAATCCCCTTTACCAGCGCCCCCAGATCAACCACTGTGACCGGCGACGATTCATGACCAAAAAAGTTTATGTAAAGACCTTCGGCTGCCAGATGAACGAGTACGACTCCGACAAGATGGTCGACGTGCTCGGCGCGGCAGAAGGACTCGTCAAGACGGACACGCCCGAAGACGCGGACGTCATTCTCTTCAACACGTGCTCGGTGCGCGAAAAGGCCCAGGAGAAAGTGTTCTCCGATCTCGGCCGCGTGCGCGAGCTGAAGGAAGCGAACCCGAATCTGCTGATCGGCGTCGGCGGTTGTGTCGCGAGCCAGGAAGGCGCGTCGATCGTCGCGCGCGCGCCGTATGTCGATCTCGTGTTCGGTCCGCAGACGCTGCATCGCCTGCCCGCGATGATCGATCAGCGCCGCGCCACCGGCCGCGCGCAGGTCGACATCACGTTCCCGGAAATCGAGAAGTTCGATCATCTGCCGCCCGCGCGCGTCGATGGACCGAGCGCGTTCGTGTCGATCATGGAAGGCTGCTCGAAATATTGCAGCTATTGCGTCGTGCCCTACACGCGCGGCGAGGAAGTCTCGCGCCCGCTCGACGACGTGCTCACCGAGATCGCCGGCCTCGCCGATCAGGGCGTGCGCGAAGTGACGCTGCTCGGCCAGAACGTGAACGCCTATCGCGGCGCGCTGACGCTCGGATCGCACGACATCGCGGATTTCGCGACGCTCATCGAGTACGTCGCGGAGGTGCCGGGTATCGAACGCATTCGCTATACGACCTCGCATCCGAAGGAATTCACGCAGCGCCTCATCGACACCTACGCGAAAGTGCCGAAGCTCGTCTCGCATCTGCATTTGCCGGTGCAGCACGGCTCGGACCGCATTCTGATGGCGATGAAGCGCGGCTATAGCGTGATCGAGTACAAGTCGGTCATCCGCAAGCTCCGCGCGATTCGTCCGGATCTGTCGCTGTCGACGGACTTCATCGTCGGTTTCCCCGGCGAGACCGAGGACGATTTCAACAAGATGATGGCGCTCGTCGACGAGATGAGCTACGACACGAGTTTTTCGTTCATCTACAGCCCGCGCCCCGGCACGCCCGCCGCCAATCTGCACGACGACACCCCGCGCGAAGTGAAGCTCAAGCGTCTGCAACATTTGCAGGCGACCATCGAGGAAAACGTGCAGCGCATCAGCGCGTCGATGGTTGGTAAAGTCGAGCGTATTCTGGTCGAGCGGCCCGCGCGCAAGGACCCGAACGAGCTGGCCGGGCGCACGCAGAACAACCGCGTCGTCAATTTCCCCGCGCCGGCCGAATCGCACGCGCGGCTGATCGGCCAGATGATCGACGTAAAGATCGTGCACGCGTATCCGCATTCGCTGCGCGGCGAACTGGTCATGGCGCCCGAGCTGACGCACTAAAGAAAGGAACTCAAGTTCACCTTGAAGAACGCTCCTACGCAGCATCTGGAATTCACCGCACCGCGCGAGGACAACGCGCGGCTCGCCAACCTCTGCGGCCCGCTCGACGAAAACCTGCGGCAGATCGAGCAGGCGCTCGACGTGACGCTTTCGCGGCGCGGCCACAAGATCGCGATTCGTGGCCGTGGCGCGAAAGTCGCGCTCGCGGCGCTCGAGAACTTCTACAACCGCGCGCGCGATCCGATTTCCGTCGACGACATTCAGCTTGCGCTCGTCGAGGCTCGCCATGCGACGCGCCGCGCGAGGGATGCGCGTGAAGCCAACGGCGAAGAAGGCGAGATCGATCCGCGTTTTCGTGGCGATCCGGATCATCCTTTCGATGAACCGAGCGCGACGATCGACCTCGGCGACGACGAAGACCACGGTCCGAAGCTCTACACGCGGCGCGCCGATCTGCGCGGCCGCACGCCGGCGCAGCGCGAATATCTGAAGCAGATCATCGCGCACGACGTGACGTTCGGCATCGGGCCGGCGGGCACGGGCAAGACGTATCTCGCGGTTGCTTGCGCGGTCGATGCGCTCGAACGCGATCAGGTGAAGCGCATCGTGCTGACGCGGCCGGCCGTCGAAGCGGGCGAGCGGCTCGGCTTCCTGCCGGGCGATCTCGCGCAGAAGGTCGATCCGTATCTGCGTCCTCTGTATGACGCGCTTTACGACCTGCTCGGCTTCGACAAGACCGCGAAGATGTTCGAGCGCCAGATGATCGAGATCGCGCCGCTCGCGTACATGCGCGGGCGCACGCTGAATCACGCGTTCATCATTCTCGACGAGGCGCAGAACACCACGCCCGAACAGATGAAGATGTTCCTCACGCGTATCGGCTTCGGCTCGAAGGCGGTCGTCACCGGCGATACCACGCAGGTCGATCTGCCGCGCGGCCACAAGAGCGGGCTGATCGAGGCGCAGCATGTGCTGTCGGAAGTGCGCGGCATCGCGATCACGCACTTCACGTCGGCGGATGTGGTGCGGCATCCGCTCGTCGCGCGCATCGTCGAGGCTTACGACGCGCAATCGCAGAAAGATGCCGCGCTCGCCGAGGCTGCGCGCGTCGCGCAGTCGCTGCAGCAAAAACCCGAATGAAGCCACGCCTCGCTTTGACGATGCAGTTCCCGGCTGCGAAAGCGTATCCGTCGCACAAGGCGATCCTGCCGCGCGCGACGGTCGCTCGCTGGATCAAGGCAGCGCTTTTCGCCGATGCCGAACTGACCGTGCGCTTCGTCGATGAGGAAGAAGGCCGGATGCTCAATCGCACGTATCGGCAGAAGGATTACGCGACGAACGTGCTCACGTTCGCCTACGCGGAATCCGAGGACGATCCCGTCGCGGGCGATCTGATTCTGTGCTGCCCGGTCGTCGAGCGCGAGGCGGAGGAACAGGGCAAGCCGCTTGCCGCGCACTATGCGCATCTAATCGTCCACGGCACGCTGCATGCGCAGGGCTACGACCACGAAGTCGAAAGCGAAGCGCAAGAGATGGAATCCATCGAGACGGATATCATGCAGTCTCTGGGATTTTCCGATCCTTACGTGCCTTTGACCTGAAGCCGGTCGATGTCCTCGATGTTTTGAACGCGCCGTGAACGACAAGACGCCCGAACCCGCGCAATCCGCACTTTCCGAAGCCGACCCGACGCCCGCGCCCTGCCCGGACTATCCGCCCGCGCTCGGCGAATCCGCGCTGCTGACGGACGAGGAACTGGCCGCGTCGCGCGACGCGGCGCTCGTTCATTGGGACCGGACGTCGGATTTATGGCTGTTCGGTTACGGCTCGCTGATCTGGAACCCTGGCTTGCCGACGCTCGAAGCCGTGCGCGGCAAGGTGCATGGCTACCATCGCGGGCTTTATCTGTGGTCGCGCGTGAATCGCGGCACGCCGGAACAGCCTGGCCTCGTGCTGGCGCTCGATCGCGGCGGCTCGTGCACCGGCATGGCGTTCAGGCTCGCGGGCGCCGATGCGATCGAGCATCTTCAGGTGCTGTGGCGGCGCGAAATGGCGATGGCTTCGTATCGGCCCGCGTGGCTGCCCTGCACGCTCGCGGACGGACGGCGCGTCGAGGCGCTTGCGTTCGTGATGCGCCGGGATGCGACTTCCTATACCGGCAAACTCGCCGATCCGATCGTGCGCACCGTGCTCGGCTGTGCGAGCGGTCGCTACGGCACGACGCTGGATTACGTCAGCCGGACCGTCGAGGCGCTGCGCGAAAGCGGGATGCCGGATCGGGCGCTCGAAGCGCTGTTGAAGCGGTGTCAGGCGCAGGCAAATAAATGACGCGCGTGCTTTTTGCATCCGTATGACTTTCTCGTTGCGCATCGTCCGTTCGGCTAACGCTCGGGGTCGGACATACTTCTCGCATATTTATCGGCTAGCATGGCTCATGACATGCCCGCCGCGCCACCCAGCCCGCGTTTTTCCTTGGTGTATGCTTAAACTTCCGCTAACCTGCGCCCGGGAACTCCCGGGCGCTCCGCTATGAACGAACCCTATCCCAGTCGACGCCACACCGACAAACCCGTGGAAAAGCGCTCTCTTCTCGAACGCCTGACCGATTTCATCTCGCACGAGCCCGAATCGCGCGACGAACTTCTTGAAGTGCTCCAGGACGCGCACGAGCGCAACCTGCTCGACGCCGATTCGCTCTCGATGATCGAAGGCGTCTTTCAGGTGTCCGATCTCTGCGCGCGCGACATCATGGTTCCGCGCGCCCAGATGGACGCCATCAACATCGCGGAAACGCCCGCCGAATTCATCCCCTTCGTGCTCGACAAAGCGCACTCGCGCTATCCCGTGTACGAAGGCAATCGCGACAACATCATCGGCGTGCTGCTCGCCAAAGATTTGCTGCGCTACTACGCCGAAGAAGAATTCGACGTGCGCGGCATGTTGCGCCCCGCCGTTTTCATCCCCGAGTCGAAGCGCCTGAACGTGCTGCTGCACGACTTTCGCGTGAACCGCAATCACATCGCGATCGTCGTCGACGAATACGGCGGCGTGGCGGGCCTCATCACGATCGAAGACGTGCTGGAGCAGATCGTCGGCGACATCGAGGACGAATACGACTTCGACGAAGAAGCGGGCAATATCATCGCGACGCCGGACGGCAAGTATCGCGTGCGCGCGCTGACCGGCATCGAACAATTCAACGAGGAATTCGGCACCGATTACTCCGACGATGAAGTCGATACCATCGGCGGCCTCGTCACCCATCGCTTCGGGCGCGTGCCGCATCGCGGCGAGAAGGTGCGCATCGACGATTTCGCGTTCGAGATCCTGCGCGGCGACGCCCGGCAGATTCACGTTCTTCTCGTGCGGCGCGTGCCGAATCTCGCGCAGCAACATCATCACGCAGGCGACGACGAAGACGAATTGCGCGACTAAGCGCATCGCGGGCGTCGGAACGAATCCGCGCCCGCCCTCTTCCCTTCGCACGCTTTCGTTTCATCTCGACCGTCATCAATGGCCGATTCATCGTTTCGTTTCCTCTCCCGTCAACGCGACGCGTCCGTCATCGCCGAGTCGCCGCGCGCATTGCCCTTCTGGCATTACCTCGTCGCCGCCGTGCTCGGCGCCGTCAATACGCTCTCCTTCGCACCGACGCCGCACGGCGGCTGGATCGAGCTCGTCATCTTCGCGCTGTTTTTTGCGTGGCTCACGCGCACCGACAACTGGCGCAGCGCCGCCGCGACCGGCTGGGCATTCGGCTTCGGCAACTTCGTGACCGGCGTGTGGTGGCTCTACGTGAGCATGCATGTCTACGGCGGCATGGCCGCGCCGCTCGCCGCGGCCGCCGTCGCGCTGTTTTCGCTGTATCTCGCGATTTATCCGGCGCTGTCGAGCGTGGCCTGGTCGTTCGTCGCGGGCCGCGCGCGCTTCGGCGATGAAGACGTCGCAACCGCACGCGACATCGATGCATCGCAGCGCTTTGCGCCGACGTGGCACGGCGCGTTTGCGTTCGCGAGCGCGTGGGCGCTCGGCGAATGGCTGCGCGGTCTCGTGTTCACAGGCTTTCCCTGGCTCGCGAGCGGTTATGCGCAAGTCGACGGACCGCTCAAGGGCTTCGGCTCGATCGTCGGCGTGTATGGTGTCGGCTGGGTGCTCGCGCTCGTCGCCGCGCTGATCGTGCAGGCGATCCATCACTTTCGCAAATCGCGGCGGCTCGCCTACGCGCCGGGCATCGCGGCCATCGCGCTGATCGTCGCGGGCATGTTGCTCTCACTCGTCGAATGGACGACGCCCGCCAATGCGCCGCTCGACGTGCGTCTCCTGCAAGGCAACGTGAAGCAGGAGATGAAGTTCGAACAGGCCGGCGTCGATGAATCGCTCGCGCTCTATCAGCGGCTCATCACCGAGAAACCGGCCGATCTGATCGTCACGCCGGAAACCGCGCTGCCTGTTTTGTCCGTGCAGATTCCTCAGGACTTCGCCGTCGCGATCCGAAACTTCGCGGACAACACGAATTCGTCGATTCTCTTCGGCGCGATCGGCGTCACGATTCTCCCGGACGGCCGCGCGACCGATTTCACCAACAGCCTCTTCGGCGTCACACCGCACGTGAACGGCGTGTACCGTTACGACAAGCATCATCTCGTACCCTTCGGCGAATTCGTGCCGCTCGGCTTTCACTGGTTCGTGCGCTTGATGGGCATTCCGCTCGGCGATCTCGTGCGCGGGCCGATCGCGCAGAAGGCGTTCATCGTGCATAACCAGCCGGTCGCCGTCGACATCTGCTACGAAGACATCTTCGGCGAAGAGATCGCGCGCACGATCCGCGAGCAGGAAACGCCCGCGGGCATTCTCGTCAACTCGACGAATCTCGCGTGGTTCGGCAATACGATCGCGCTCGATCAGCATCTCCAGATCGCGCGCATGCGATCGATCGAAACCGGCCGGCCGATGCTGCGCGCCACCAACACCGGCATGACGGCGGTGATCGCGTCGAACGGCGATGTCGTGTCGAAGCTGCCGACCTTCACGACCGGCGTGCTCGAAGCGCGCGTGCAAGGAACCTCGGGCAGCACGCCGTATGTGACGAGCGGGAACATGACGGTGATCGCGGTATCGCTGTTGTTGCTTGCGTTCGGGTTCGCGTTCGCGCCGAACCGGAAACGTCCGGGCACGCGCTGAACATAGACTGAAACGCGGCCGCGTCGCACCGGGCGACGCGGCTCGCGCGGCCCGCCCTTCTCCCAAAAAGCCGCACCCGCCCTGCCGTTCGGCTAAAATTCTCCGTTTCAGCACTTTGGCCGAGCCTCCGAGTCGCGTCGTCACGACGATGGCCGCGCCGCGTCCGCCCCGCACAAGGCAATCATGCTCACATTCCAGCAAATCATTCTGACGCTGCAGTCCTACTGGAACGAAAAGGGCTGCGCGCTCCTCCAGCCGATCGACATGGAAGTCGGCGCGGGCACCTCGCACGTCCACACGTTCCTGCGCGCGATCGGCCCCGAGCCGTGGCGCGCGGCCTACGTTCAACCGTCGCGCCGCCCGAAGGACGGCCGCTATGGCGAGAACCCGAACCGCCTGCAGCACTACTATCAGTATCAGGTCGTGCTGAAGCCCGCGCCTGAAGACATCCTCGATCTGTACCTCGGCTCGCTCGAAGCGCTCGGCTTCGATCTGAAGCAGAACGACGTGCGCTTCGTCGAGGACGACTGGGAGAATCCGACGCTCGGCGCGTGGGGTCTCGGCTGGGAAGTGTGGCTCAACGGCATGGAAGTGACGCAGTTCACCTACTTCCAGCAGGCGGGCGGTATCGATTGCAAGCCGGTGCTGGGCGAAATCACCTACGGTCTCGAACGTCTCGCGATGTATCTGCAGAAGGTCGAGAACGTGTACGACCTCATCTGGACCGAATGGGAAGAAGACGGCCCGAACGGCCGCGTGCTGCGTCAACTGACTTATGGCGATGTGTATCACCAGAACGAAGTCGAGCAGTCCACGTATAACTTCGAGCACGCGAACGTCGATCTGCTCTTCACGTTCTTCAAGAGCTACGAAGAAGAAGCGAAGAAGATGATCGATGCGAAGCTCGCGCTGCCCGCGTATGAACTCGTGCTGAAGGCGGGTCATACGTTCAATCTGCTCGATGCGCGCGGCGCCATTTCCGTGACGGAGCGCGCGGCGTACATCGGCCGCATTCGTGCGTTGTCGCGCCTCGTCGCGCAGGCTTATTACGATTCGCGCGAGGCGCTCGGCTTCCCGATGCTCGGCAATCCGGTGCGAGGCGATCGCGATCTCGTCACCGACGAGCAGGAAGCGCAGCGTCCCGCATGGGCGCCGCCGCTGAAACCGGAAAGCACGCCGCCGGGCGAACGCAGCAACAACGAACAGGTTTGACGAGGCTCGACAGAACAATGACGCAATCCAACCACGCTTCCCTGCTCGTCGAACTGCTCACCGAAGAACTGCCGCCGAAAGCGCTCGCGCGTCTCGGCACCGCTTTCGCCGAAGGCATCGTCGAGCGTCTCGCTGCGCGCGATCTGATCGACGGCGCGCCCGCGTTCGAAAAGTACGCGACGCCGCGACGCCTCGCCGTGCTCATCAGGAACGTGCGCGATGTCGCACCGGAAAAGCAGGTGCGCGAGAAAGTGCTGCCGGTGTCGGTCGCGCTCGACAAGGAAGGCAATCCAACGCCGCCGCTCGCAAAGAAGCTCGCTGCGCTCGGCTTCCCCGACTTCCCGCTCGCCGAACTCGAACGCGCGCAGGACGGCAAGGCGGAAGCGTTCTTCCTGCGCTACGCCGCGCCCGGCGCGACACTCGCCGACGGTCTGCAAGCCGCGCTCGATGAAACCCTCGGCAAGCTGCCGATTCCGAAGGTCATGACCTATCAGCGCCCGGACGGCACCAGCGTGCAGTTCGTGCGTCCGGTGCAGCGCCTCGTCGCCATGCACGGGCGCAACGTCGTGCCGGTGAGCGCGCTCGGCGTCGATTCGGGCGATACGACCGTCGGTCATCGATTCATGTCGGAAGGCTTCGTCGCGATTCCGAACGCCGACGAATACGCCAACACGCTGCGCAGCAAAGGGCATGTCGTCGCCAATTTCGACGATCGCCGCGAATCGATTCGCACGCAGCTTCTGGCGTTCGCCGGCGACGACCGCGTCGTGATGCCCGAAGCGCTGCTCGACGAAGTGAACGCGCTCGTCGAATGGCCGGTCGTCTACGAATGCCGCTTCGACGAGGAATTCCTGCAGGTGCCGCAGGAATGTCTCATCCTCACGATGCAGACGAACCAGAAGTATTTCGCACTCACGGACCAGCACGGCAAGCTGCGCTCGCGCTTCCTGATCGTGTCGAACATCGATACGAAGACGCCCGACGAGATCGTCGAAGGCAACGAGCGCGTCGTGCGCCCGCGTCTCGCCGATGCGAAGTTCTTCTTCACGCAGGACAAGAAGAAGCGTCTCGAAGACCGCGTGCCGCTGCTCGCGAACGTCGTCTATCACAACAAGCTCGGTTCGACGCTGCAACGCGTCGAACGTGTCGAGGCGCTTGCAGGCGAAATCGCGCCGATGGTCGGCGTCGATGCCGCGCTCACGCGCCGCGCCGCGCGTCTCGCAAAGGCCGATTTGCTGACCGACATGGTCGGCGAATTCCCCGAATTGCAAGGCACGATGGGCACGTACTACGCACGTCACGACGGCGAGCCGGAAGAAGTCGCGCTCGCGTGCTCGGAGCACTATCAGCCGCGCTTCTCGGGCGATGAAACGCCGTCGACGGGCGTCGGCGCCGCGGTTGCGCTCGCGGACAAGCTGGAAACGATCGTCGGCATCTGGGGCATCGGTCTCGCGCCGACCGGCGAGAAAGACCCGTTCGCGCTGCGCCGTCACGCGCTCGGCGTGCTGCGCATCCTGCTGGAAAAGAAGCTGCCGATCGATCTGCGCGATCTCGTCGGCATCGCCCAACGCCAGTTCGCGGGCATGCCGCAAGTCGCCGATTCGACCGAGGCCATCTACGCGTTCTTCCTCGATCGCCTGCGTGGTCTGTTGCGCGAACGCGGCTTCGAAGCGAACGATATCGAAGCGGTGCTGAGCCTGAACCCGACGCGTCTCGACGACATCGTCGCGCGCCTCGATGCCGTACGCGAGTTCGCCGCGCTGCCCGAAGCGGCGGCGCTCGCGGCCGCCAACAAGCGCATCTCGAACATCCTGAAGAAGTCCGAGCAAGGCGCGCCTGCGTCGGTGAACAAGGAACTGCTCGTCGAAGCGGCAGAGAAGAATCTGTACGCGCAGATCGAACAGGTGACGCCGCGCGTGCAGAGCCAGCTCGCGGCGCGCAACTATACGGAAGCGTTGACCGCGCTCGCCGCGTTGCGCGAGAGCGTCGACACGTTCTTCAACGACGTGATGGTGAATGCGGAAGATCCCGCGCTGCGCAACAATCGGCTCGCATTGCTCAACGCATTGCATCAGCAGATGAACTGCGTCGCCGATATTTCGAAGCTCGCTGCCTGACGCGCCGCCATGGTCATGAACCGAAAACTGGTCATCCTCGATCGCGACGGCGTGATCAACGCCGATTCCGATGCATTCATCAAGTCGCCGGACGAATGGGTCGCCATTCCCGGCAGCCTCGAAGCCATCGCGCGCCTGAATCAGTCGGGTTATCGCGTGGCGATCGCATCGAATCAGTCGGGCATCGGGCGCGGTCTCTTCGACATGGCCGCGCTGAACGCGATGCATCAGAAGATGAATCGCGCGGTCGCGGCCGTCGGCGGACGTATCGACGCGGTGTTCTTCTGCCCGCACACGGCGGAAGATCAATGCGATTGCAGAAAGCCGAGGCCCGGCATGTTGCAGCAGATCATCGACCGCTTCGAGATCGATCCTGAAGACACGCCCGTCGTCGGCGATTCGCTGCGCGATCTGCAAGCGGGCGCGGCGCTCGGCTTTCCCGTGCATCTCGTGCTCACCGGCAAAGGCGAAAAGACGCTCAAGGAAGGCCAGTTGCCCGAAGGCACCGTGGTTCACAAGGACTTGCGCGCGTTCGCGCTCGAGTTCCTCGCACGGCATCAGGACCGCTCCGCGGCCCAGTAACACCGAGACGTCATGCGCTTCATCCGTTCGCTGCTGTTGATGCTTTACTTCATCGTGTACACGACGCCGTACGCGATCGCCTGTTTCATTGCGTTTCCGTTCATGCGCGCCGACAAGCGCTACTGGATGGCGGCCGGCTGGTGCAAATCGACCATCGTCGTGCTGCGGCATCTGATCGGGATTCGCTACAAGATCGAAGGCATGGAGAATCTGCCGGACGGTCCCGCCGTGCTGTTGTCGAAGCATCAGTCCGCATGGGAGACGCTCGCGTTTCCCGCGTTGATGCCGCGCCCGCTCTGCTACGTGTTCAAGCGCGAGTTGCTCTACGTGCCGTTCTTCGGCTGGGCGCTCGGGCTGCTCAAGATGGTCCATATCGATCGCAAGCAGGGACGCGATGCGTTCGCATCCGTCACGAGTCAGGGCCGCGCGCGCATGGACGAAGGCGCGTGGGTCATCATGTTTCCCGAAGGCACGCGCACGCGCGTCGGCAGCCAGGGCAAGTACAAGACCGGCGGCGCGCGCTTCGCCGTCGTGACCGGCGCGCCGGTCGTGCCGATCGCGCACAACGCCGGTCACGTCTGGCCACGCAATTCCTTCATCAAATATCCGGGTATAGTCACGGTGTCGATCGGCAGGCCGATCGGTACAGCCGGTCTCACGCCCGAGGAAGTGAACACGCGCGTCGAAAGCTGGATCGAGGCGGAAATGCGCCGCATCGATCCGCACGCTTACGCCGCGCCGAACGCGCAGCCGGGTGAGGCCGGCGCCGCGGGCGCGGGCCGCTGAAGCGGCAGCGTTCGAATCGAGCCGCGGCGTGCCTTACTCATTCTTCTCGTCATTCCTGCGCCGTGAGCGCAAAGCCGAGCCGATGCAGAAAGCCCCATCGCGACAGCGCCCCGCCGTCGCGCTCGATACCCTGCAACTCGATCTGCCGTTCGAGCATGCGCCGGCATACTCCGGCGCGCCGCCCGCGAACGGACCCGCTCCGCTGCGCGGCGATGTCCCCGCCGCCGATCCCGTTCCCGTTCTCACGCCCCCCGCTCCGGCAACACCGCTGCCCGATGGCGTGCGCCTGCGCCGCATCGCGTTGAAGGCGGGCGCGCTGGAGTATCGGTTGAGGCGTTCGGCGCGGCGCACGATCGGCTTTTGCATCGACGGCACCGGGCTCGCGATCACCGCGCCGCGCTGGGTGACGATCGCGGATATCGAAAGCGCGATCCTCGACAAGCAGAACTGGATCGTCAAGAAGCTCACCGAATGGCAGACGCGCGTCGAGCAGCGCGCGCTGCCGCGCATCGACTGGAAAGATGGCGCGCAGTTTCCGTATCTCGGCAAGACGATCAGCGTGTCGCTCGGCTCGACGGCGAGCGCACTGTCTTTCGACGACAAGACCAACGTGCTCTCGCTCGCGCTGCCCGCGCTCGCCGACGCGCAGCAGATCAAGGATCGCGTGCAGGGCTGGCTGCAATCGGAAGCGAAGCGCATCTTCGGCGAGCGGCTCGCGGTGTATGCGGCGAAGCTCGGCGTCGAATATCGCGCGTATGCGTTGTCGTCGGCGGCGACGCGCTGGGGCAGTTGTTCCAGCGACGGCAAGATCCGCCTGAACTGGCGGCTCATTCATTTCCCGATGTCGATCATCGATTACGTCGTCGCGCACGAGCTCGCGCATCTGCGCGAGATGAACCACAGCCCGCGCTTCTGGCAGACGGTCGAGTCCATTTTCCCCGAGTTCCGCGAAGCGCGGCACACGCTCAAGCATCATCCGCCGGATCTGTTGCCGGCGCTCTGAGGTGTCGTCAGCATGCGGCGGGCGCCGACGGTACAATTTCCTTCCTGTCCCCCGCAAACGACACACAACAGGAACCCCACCATGCGACTCCTCCATACGATGCTGCGCGTCGGCGACCTGCAGCGTTCCATCGATTTTTATACGCGCATTCTCGGCATGAAAGTGCTGCGTCAAAGCGAAAACACCGAGTACAAGTACACGCTCGCGTTCGTCGGCTACGGCCCGGAAAGCGAGAACAGCGTGCTCGAGCTGACCTATAACTGGGGCACCGACAAGTACGATCTCGGCACGGCGTACGGCCATATCGCACTGGAAGTCGACGACGCCGCCGGCGCATGCGAGCGCATCCGCCAGGCAGGCGGCAAGGTCACGCGCGAAGCCGGTCCGGTGAAAGGCGGCACGACGGTGATCGCGTTCGTCGAAGATCCGGACGGCTACAAGGTCGAACTGATCGAAAAGCATTCGTAACGCACGCAGCACATCGCGCGCCGCGCATTCGTCGCGGCGCGCAATCTCCACGGGCTCATCACGACCTTTCGCTCATCGAAGGCCGTTCGCTGGCACAATCGACGCTCCAAATCAGTGCATGGCCTCTCCGGCCACGCTTACCGAGCCAGCCGATGAGCACGCCGTCCCTCTCCGTGCGCCGCGCCCCCGACGCCACCGCCATCATCGTTATGATCGCGCTGTGCGGTGCGTGGGGATTCCAGCAAGTCGCGATCAAGGAAGCGAACGCATCGATTCCGCCGATGCTGCAGGCCGGCATCCGCTCGTTGATCGCGACATGCCTCGTATGGATATGGACGCGCACGCGCGGCGTGCCGCTTTTCCAGCGCGACGACACGCTGCCCGCCGGCCTGCTCGCGGGTCTGCTATTCGGCGGCGAGTTCGTCTGCATTTTCTTCGGCCTGAGTCTCACCACGGCGACGCGCATGGCCGTGTTTCTCTACACCGCGCCCTGCTTCACCGCGCTCGGCCTGCACTGGTTCGTCGCGGGCGAGCGGCTTTCGCGCACGCAGTGGTGCGGCATCGTGCTCGCGTTCTGCGGCATCGCGCTCGCGTTCGCCGACGGCTTTCTGCACGGCAATCCGAACAGCACGTCGACGATGCGGGGTATCGCGGGCGATGCGCTCGGCATCATGGCCGGCATCTTCTGGGCCGCGACGACGGTCGTCGTGCGCGCGTCGTCGCTTTCGCATGCAAGCGCGAGCAAGACGTTGTTCTATCAACTGGCGGTGTCGGCGGTGCTGCTGCTCGTGCTCGCGGCGGGCATCGGACAGACGCATATCGGAGCCGTCTCGCCGCTCGCGATCGCGAGCCTCGCGTATCAGGCGATCGTCGTCGCGTTCATCAGCTATCTGACGTGGTTCTGGCTGCTCACGCGCTATATGGCGTCGCGGCTCTCGGTGTTCTCGTTTCTCACGCCGATCTTCGGCGTCACCTTCGGCGTGCTTCTGCTCGGCGAGCAGTTCACCGCGCGTTTCATGGTCGCCGCGGCGATGGTGCTCGCGGGCATCGCGCTGGTGAACCGTCCCACGCGCCGGACGTAGCTCATTCCGGCGCGGTCGCGCGAATCGTGACCATGTCGTGATCGATATCGTCGTCGTGACCGGACGCGGCACGAAGGTGTTCCGCCGGCATCGGTTCGACCGGATAGCCGTGCTTCTCCCACGCATCCAGCCCGCCCTTCAGCGGCCGCACATGGCTGAAACCCTTCGCGCGCAACTGCCGCGCGATGATCTTCGCGGTCGCCTCGTTCGGGCACACGCAATACACGACCACCTCGTGCTCCGAATACAACTGATCGACGCGATCCGGCGAATCGAGGTCCAGCGAGATCGCGCCCGCGATGCGATACGGCTCGCGGCGGCGAATCTCCGCCGGGCGCGCGTCGTAGATCACGGGCGGCGTGTCGGAACGCATCATCGAGTCGAGCTGGTCCGGCGTGATGTGATACTTCGCGAGCCACTGGCGAAACTGTTCGCGCCGGATCCATCGATACAGCAGGAAGCCGAGCGCGACCATCGCGAGAATGTCGATCACCGTCGTGCCATTGGCGCGCACCAGCACGACGAGTCGTCCGATCTGTTCCTGCAGCGCGGCGCCGCCGAGCATCCAGAAACTCGCCCACGCGGTCGCGCCGATCAGATCCCACAACAGGAACACGCGCACTTCGATCTGCGTGGTGCCGAGCAGCGGCGCCGACACGAGCCCGAGCCCCGGCACGAACTTCGACAGCGCGAGCAGCGGCACGCCGAAGCGCTCGAACCAGCGGCGCGCGGTGCGCAGCGTCGAATCGATGGACAGCGAGAAGCGCACGAGCGAGTTGAGAAAGCGGCGGCCGTAGAGGCGGCCCGCGGCGAACCAGAGTGAATCCGCGATGAGCACGGCGAGCACCGCGGCCGCGAGCATCTGCCAGAACGGCGCGTTGCCGGCGGCGACGATCGTGCCGGCGAGAATCAGCATCGGCGCGGCGGGGACGGGCACGCCGAGTTGCGTCGCGAGGACGCTGACGAAGACGGCCCACGCGCCCCACGACGACGCGAGCGAAGTCGGGACGTGCGGCATTCGAACCTCTTGATCGAGCTTTCGTGGAGGTGAGCGCCGGTGCGTTGGGGTCCGGCGCAAAGGGTTACACTGTATCGCGATCCCGACAAACACGCCCAATCGATCCGGGCGACGAGAGCAGGACGCGAGGCAACAACCGGGGGAGTCAGCGTGCAAGCCATCACTCAGCCTTTCTTCGACATCAACACCGGCACGATGACGTATGTCGTCTACAAGGAGGCCGGTTCGGCAGCGGCGATCGTCGATCCCGTGCTCGACTACGATCCGAAAGCCGCGCGCACCTCGACGCAATCAGCCGATGCGGTCGTCGCGTTCGTGCGCGAAAAGCGGCTCTCCGTCGAATGGATTCTGGAGACGCACGCGCATGCCGACCATCTTTCGGCGGCGCCGTATCTGAAGCGCACGCTGGGCGGAAAGATCGCCATCGGCGAATCCATACGCGCCGTGCAGGGCGTGTTCAAGAAGATTTTCGATCTCGAACCGGAGTTTCAGCTCGACGGCTCGCAATTCGATCATCTGTTTTCGGACGGCGAGCGCTTCATGATCGGCGAGATCGAGGCGACCGCGCTGTTCGTGCCGGGCCACACGCCCGCCGACATGGCGTATCGGATCGGCGATGCGGTGTTCGTCGGCGACACGCTCTTCATGCCGGACGTCGGCACCGCGCGCTGCGATTTTCCCGGTGGCAGCGCACGCAGGCTGTATCGATCGATTCAGCGCCTGCTCGCGCTCGATCCGGAAACGCGCCTCTTCGTCTGCCACGACTATCCGCCCGACACGCGCGACCCGCAGTGGCAATGCACGGTGCGCGAGCAGCGCGAGAAGAACATTCACGTCGGGGGCGGCAAGACCGAGGACGAATTCGTCGCGATGCGCGAGGCACGCGACGCGACCCTCGGCATGCCGACGCTCATCTTGCCCGCGATCCAGGTGAACATCCGCGCCGGCCACTTTCCTGACGCGGCCGGCAACGGCACGACGTATCTGAAGATTCCGCTGAACGCGTTTTAGCCTTCGATCCTGCCGCGCGTCACGCCGAGCAAATCGGCCATCGCGCGGCGCGCACCGGCCGAATCTCGCGCGACGATCGCCTTAAACACGGCCGTATGTTCCGCGAGCGACGCGTTGTAGACGTCGGCGCGCTTGGCGTTCAGACGCAACTGACCTTCCAGCGTGCGCTCGATCAGCGCGCCGAGCGGTATCAGCAATTCGTTGCTGCACGCGGCGAGCACGCACAGATGGAAATCGAGGTCCGCGCGCACCCATTCTTCGACGTTCTGTGCACCGACCATCGCCTGATGCGCGCGTGTGAGACGCTCGCGCGTGCGTTCCTCGTGGTTATCGGCGGCGAGCGCGGCGGCGTACGGCTCGATCATCTCGCGCATTTCCTGAAGCTTGAGCGCGAATTGCAGCGGCGGCGCGACGCGCGAATACCAGTCGAGCATGTCGGAATCGAGCAGATTCCAGGCATCCCTTGCGCGCACGCGCGTGCCGACTTTCGGCCGCGACTCGATCAGCCCTTTCGACGTGAGCGTGCGCAACGCCTCGCGGAGCACCGTGCGGCTCACGCCGAAACGTTCCATCAACTCCGCTTCGCGCGGCAAGGGCGATCCGGGCGCGACGTCGCCACGCAGAATCGCCATGCCCAGTTCATGCGCCACGCGGCCATGTAGATCCCGGTGAATGATGGTCTCCTTTAGGTGTGGCCACGATTATGGAGTATTCGACTGATGTTTCGAAGGATTCGCTCAGAATTGAATAATACTATTAATATGCCTACACAACGGCTTTTTGATAACATGTAGATCCCTTCAGGAGACGCTCAATGAAAATCACGAAACTCGAGACCTTCATCGTTCCGCCACGCTGGTGCTTCCTCAAGATCGAAACGGACGAAGGCATCACCGGCTGGGGCGAGCCGGTCGTCGAAGGTCGCGCGCATACGGTCGCCGCCGCCGTCGATGAACTCGCCGATTATCTGGTCGGCCGCGACCCGCGCCATATCGAAGACCTCTGGCAGGTCATGTACCGCTCCGGCTTCTATCGCGGCGGTCCCATCGGCATGAGCGCGATCGCGGGCGTCGATCAGGCACTGTGGGACATTCTCGGCAAGTATCACGGCGTGCCGGTTCACGCGCTGCTCGGCGGCCAGGTGCGCGACAAGATCAAGGTGTATTCGTGGATCGGCGGCGACCGTCCGAGCGATGTCGCGAACAACGCGCGCGCGGTGGTCGATCGCGGCTTCAAGGCCGTGAAAATGAACGGCTCGGAAGAGTTGCAGATCATCGATACCTTCGACAAGGTGCAAGGCGTCATCGACAACGTGCGCGCCGTGCGAGAAGCGGTTGGTCCGAACGTGGGCATCGGTGTCGACTTCCACGGCCGCGTGCACAAGCCGATGGCGAAGGTGCTCGCGAAGGAACTCGATCCGTTCAAGCTGATGTTCATCGAAGAGCCGGTGCTGTCGGAGAACGTCGAGGCGCTGCGCGATATCGTCAATCAGACGAGCACGCCGATCGCGCTCGGCGAGCGGCTCTACTCGCGCTGGGACTTCAAGCACATTCTGGCGGGCGGTTATGTCGACATCATTCAGCCGGATGCGTCGCATGCGGGCGGCCTGACCGAATGCCGCAAGATCGCGACGATGGCGGAAGCCTACGATGTCGCGCTCGCGCTGCACTGCCCGCTCGGACCGATCGCGCTCGCGACCTGCCTGCAGATCGACGCGGTGAGCTACAACGCGTTCATTCAGGAGCAGAGTCTCGGCATCCACTACAACAAGGGCAACGACCTGCTCGACTACATCCGGAATCCGGAAGTCTTCAAGTACGAAGACGGCATGGTGACGATCCCGCAGGGGCCGGGATTAGGGATCGAGGTCAACGAGGAGAAGGTGCGCGAGATGGCGAAGGTGGGGCATCGCTGGCGCAATCCGGTGTGGCGTCATGCGGACGGCAGCGTCGCCGAGTGGTGATGCTTTCAGCGCCGAAGCCTTGCCTTCACGCCACCGCGTAATGCGTTGCTGATGAGCAGGTCTTCGGCTTTCTGCAAGTCGTCCATCGTCAGCGTGCGTTCGGCGGCGTGGAGTTCTTCGATGAGCACCGCGCGCATCACGCCCGGCAACACGCCAGCGTCGATGGGCGGCGTGAACCACTGGCCGCCGAGCTGCACGAAGACGCTGGAACGGCCGCCTTCGGTCAGCTCGTTGCGTTCGTTGACGAACAACATGTCGAAGGCCCCTTCGGCTTCGGCGGCTTTCCATGCGCGATCGTAGTCGGCGCGGCGCGTCGTCTTGTGACGCAGCAGCGGATCGCCGGACGACTGCGGCGCAAAGCCGCGATCGGACGCGAGCAACACATCCACGGTATCCGACGGCAACGGTGCGAGCGGCGCGCTCGTCATCGCGATACGTCCGTTCTTGTCCAGCGCGATGCGCATGCGATACGCCTTGCCCGCGTCGAACCCCGCGCAATGCTGCTCGATTTGAGCCGAGAGCGCGCGCTCGTCGAACGCAAAGCCGAGATACGCGGCGCTCGCCTTCAATCGCGCGACGTGGCGCGCGTAGTGGCGAACGCCTTCATCGCGCGTCGCATAGGTAGTCTCGAAAAGCTCGAAGCCGGGGTCCGCACCGGTCAGGAAGCGTGCTTTCAACAGACACTCCTCGTATTCGTCGGCGGCGACGCTATCGAGCACGATGCCCGCGCCGATGCCGAGCACGCCACGCCTGCCCGCGGCATCGACAACGATCGTGCGGATCGCCACCGACATGGAGAAATCGCCGCTCGCATCCAGCCAGCCGATCGCGCCCGTATAAAGGCCGCGCGGCGTGCTCTCGATTTCGTCGATCAGTTGCATCGTCCGATACTTCGGCGCGCCGGTGATCGAACCGCACGGAAAGAGCGCGCGCACGATGCCGGCGAACGACGTGCCGGGAATTACGCGCGCTTCGATCGTCGATGTCATCTGCCACACCGACGCGTAAGGCTCGACCGAAAACAGCACGGGCACATTCACCGAACCCGTGACCGCCACGCGCGACATGTCGTTGCGCAGCAGATCGACGATCATCACATTCTCGGCGCGATTCTTCGGATCGTGGCGCAGCGCCTCGGGATCGGCGTCGCGCGGCGCGGTGCCTTTCATCGGCCGGGCGCGCAGCAGATCGCCTTGTTTTTCGACGAACAATTCCGGCGAGCACGACACGACCGATCTGCCATCCGGCAACGCGATCAACGCGCCGTAATGCACGGCCTGCCGCTCGCGCAAACGCCGATACAGCGCGAGCGGTGCGCCGAACACATCGAAGTTCAGCCGGAACGTGTAGTTGATCTGATACGACTCGCCTTCGCGCAGCGCGTCCTGCACAGCGGCGATCGACGCATCGAATTCATCGCGCGTGACGCTCGCTTCGATGCCCGCGACGCCTGCCGTCAGGTCATCGCCTTCGGACGCGAGCCACGCGTCGACTTCATCGCGCGACAGACGCGCGCACTCGCGGAACATGAGCACGCGCAGCGCATGATCGTCGCCGCGTCCGATGCTGCCGAACTGGAGATTGCGCCCGAACTCGTAATCCGCGACGACGACCGCATGAAGACCGCCTCGCAGATCGCGTTCGATGTCGCCGCAGACCGCGTCGAGCTCACGCGTATCCACGCACACGCGTTCATGCGCGAAGTCCGTGTACAAACGACTCGACCGCCTTTCGGCGGTCGCATCGCAATCGTCGAGCAGCGCGAACACCGCGCTGCGCTCTTCGGTTTTCATCGTCATGCTCGCACGACGTACACCGCACTCAACCGCATCAGTCGAAGAAGCTCTTCACGCGGTCGAACCAGCTCTTGCTTTGCGGACTATGCCGCGCGCCGCCCTGCTCCAGCGACTTTTCGAACTGCTTCAGCAGATCGCGCTGCTGCTCCGTGAGCTTGACCGGCGTTTCCACCTGCACATGCACGTAGAGATCGCCGGCGATGCTCGAACGCAAGCCCTTGATGCCCTTGCCGCGCAGCCGGAACGTCTTGCCCGACTGCGTGCCTTCCGGCACCGTGAAGCTCGCGCGGCCCGCCAGCGTGGGCACTTCGATCTCGCCACCCAGCGCCGCCGTTGTGAACTGGATCGGCATCTGGCAGTGCAGGTCGTCGCCGTCGCGCTCGAACACCGTGTGCTGCTTGATGTGGATTTCCACGTACAAGTCGCCGTTCGGGCCGCCGTTGATGCCCGGCTCGCCGTTGCCGGCCGAGCGGATGCGCATGCCATCGTCGATGCCCGCCGGAATCTTCACTTCCAGCGTCTTCGTTTCCTTCACCTTGCCCGCGCCGTGGCAGTTCGCGCACGGATCGGGGATGTAGCTGCCGCTGCCGTGACACTTCGGGCACGTCTGCTGGATGCTGAAAAAGCCCTGCGACATGCGCACCTGGCCCTGGCCGTGACAGGTCGGGCAGGTCTCCGGCTTGGTGCCCGGCTTCGCGCCCGAGCCGTGACAGACGTTGCAGTTCACCCAGCTCGGCACGCGGATCTGCGTGTCGTAACCGTGCGCCGCCTGCTCGAGCGTGATCTCCATGCTGTAGCGCAAGTCCGCGCCGCGATACACCTGCGGTCCGCCGCGTCCGCCGCGAGCAGCGCCGCCCGCGGCCTGTCCGAAGATGTCGCCGAAGATATCGCCGAAGGCATCGGCGAAACCGCCGAAACCTTGCGCGCCCGCGCCCGCCATGTTCGGATCGACGCCCGCGTGGCCGTACTGGTCGTACGCGGCCCGCTTCTGCTGGTCGGAGAGCATTTCGTAGGCTTCCTTCGCCTCCTTGAAATTCTCTTCCGCCTTCTTGTTGTCCGGATTGCGGTCAGGGTGATACTTCATCGCGAGCTTGCGATACGCCTTCTTGATCTCGTCGTCGCTCGCGTTTTTCGCGACGCCCAGAACGTCGTAGTAATCCCGTTTCGCCATGTCGGTTCGATGCCGCCGCGCTTACCCGCGACGGTTCCTGTCAGATGCTGCGAGTCCGTTGCTTCGACTCGCGCGTAAAACTTCGCGCGCCTCGCCTAAATCAAGGCGCCTCTGAAAAAACAACGTGCCCGGAGAGCCGTGAGGCTCGCCAGGCGCGTTACACGTAAGACGCGTCACGCGTCCCGGTGTTGCCACCGAAAAGCGCGTGAGCGTTGCCACTCCCGCGCCCTTGCGGCTTAGTCCTTCTTCACTTCCTTGAAGTCGGCGTCGACGACATCGTCGTGGTGCTGGCTCGCGCCCGCATCCGCCGACGCGCCCGCGCCTGCCGCACCAGCCGCCGCGCTCGCCGCGCCTTGCTGTGCCTGCATGTCGGCGTACATCTTTTCGCCGAGCTTCTGCGAGGCTTGAGCCAGCGCCTCGACCTTCGCTTCAATCGTGGCCTTGTCGCTCGAATTGCTCTTCAGCGCTTCTTCGAGATCCTTCAGCGCCGCTTCGATCTTTTCCTTCTCCGAAGCGTCGACCTTGTCGCCGTATTCGGCAACGGCCTTCTTCGTGCTGTGAACCAGCGCGTCGCCCTGGTTGCGGGCATCGGCCAGCTCGCGCAGCTTGTGATCTTCCTCGGCGTTGGCTTCGGCGTCCTTCACCATTTTGTCGATTTCCGCGTCCGTCAGACCCGAGTTCGCCTTGATGGTGATCTTGTTTTCCTTGCCCGTCGCCTTGTCCTTCGCGCCCACGTGCAGAATGCCGTTTGCGTCGATGTCGAAGGTCACTTCGATCTGCGGCGTACCGCGCGGTGCGGGCGGAATGCCTTCGAGGTTGAACTCGCCGAGCAGCTTGTTGCCCACGGCCATTTCGCGCTCGCCCTGGAACACCTTGATCGTCACGGCGCCCTGGTTGTCGTCGGCCGTCGAATACACTTGCGAGTGCTTCGTCGGGATCGTCGTGTTCTTGTTGATCATCTTCGTCATCACGCCGCCGAGCGTCTCGATGCCGAGCGACAAAGGCGTCACGTCGAGCAGCAGAACGTCCTTGCGGTCGCCCGACAGAACCTGACCCTGAATCGCAGCGCCAACGGCCACGGCTTCGTCCGGGTTCACGTCACGGCGCGGATCCTTGCCGAAGAACTCCTTCACCTTTTCCTGCACCTTCGGCATGCGCGTCATGCCGCCGACGAGAATCACGTCGTCGATGTCGCCGACCTTCACGCCCGCATCCTTGATCGCGATGCGGCACGGTTCGATCGTGCGCTCGATCAGCTCTTCGACGAGCGCTTCGAGCTTTGCACGCGTGAACTTGAGGTTCAAGTGCTTCGGACCCGACGCGTCGGCCGTGATGTACGGCAGGTTGATGTCGGTCTGCGCCGTCGACGACAGTTCGATCTTCGCCTTTTCAGCGGCTTCCTTCAGGCGCTGCAGCGCGAGCACGTCCTTGCTCAGGTCGACGCCCTGCTCCTTCTTGAACTCGCCGATGATGTAATCGATGATGCGCTGGTCGAAATCTTCACCGCCGAGGAACGTGTCGCCGTTCGTCGACAGCACTTCGAACTGCATTTCGCCGTCCACGTCCGCGATTTCGATGATCGAGATATCGAACGTGCCGCCGCCCAGGTCGAACACGGCGATCTTGCGGTCGCCCTTTTCGGCCTTGTCCAGACCGAACGCGAGCGCGGCTGCCGTCGGCTCGTTGATGATGCGCTTCACTTCCAGACCGGCGATGCGGCCCGCATCCTTCGTTGCCTGACGCTGGCTGTCGTTGAAGTACGCCGGCACCGTGATGACGGCTTCCGTGACCGGCTCACCGAGGTAGTCCTCAGCGGTCTTCTTCATCTTGCGCAGCACTTCGGCGGAAACCTGCGACGGCGCGAGGTTCTTGCCATGCGCCTCGACCCATGCGTCGCCGTTATCGTGCTTGACGATCTTGTAGGGCATCAAATTGATGTCCTTCTGCACTTCCTTCTCTTCGAAGCGGCGGCCGATCAGGCGCTTGACCGCGTACAGCGTGTTGCGCGGGTTGGTGACCGACTGACGCTTGGCAGGCGCGCCGACGAGAATTTCGTTGTCATCCATGTACGCGATGATCGACGGCGTGGTGCGCGCGCCTTCCGAATTCTCGATGACCTTGACCTGATTGCCTTCCATCAGCGCCACGCACGAATTCGTGGTGCCGAGGTCGATGCCGATGATTCTGCCCATTTTTTATCCTCTCCTAGCTTTGATCGCAGTGGCGTTGCGGCGGCGGTGTGTCGTGCCTGACGCCGGCTTTTGCCGATTTACCGGGCCGAACGCCCAAAATTCATACCTGTACGCAAGATAAGAGCGCAGGTTTCGATTTCAAGACCCTGAACGCGATGCGGTCTATAAGTTTTTTTGTGCGGCGCGGATCTTTTCGTGCGCCGCCGAAGACCGCGAAAGCGGCCGGAACGCGGCACACTGGCCGTGATCGCCGCAGACGCGTTACTTCGGCGCGGCGACGGTCACGAGCGCCGGACGCAGCACGCGATCCGCGATCACGTAACCCTTTTGCAGCACCGTGACGACGGTATTGGGATCCTGCTCGGCCGGCACCATCGAGATGGCCTGATGGCGATGCGGATCGAATTTTTCGCCCACAGGATTCAACGCGATGACGCGGCCCTTCTCCAACGCGCCGGTGAGCTGACGCAGCGTCAGTTCAACGCCTTCGCGGACCTTGGCGAGATCCGACGACTGATCGGCGAGCGCGGCTTCGAGGCTGTCGAGCACCGGCAACAGGTTCTCCGCGAAATTTTCGATGGCGAATTTATGCGCCTTCGCGACATCTTCCTGGCTGCGGCGGCGGACGTTTTCCGTCTCGGCCTTGGCGCGCAGGAAGTCTTCCTTGAGCGCCACGATGGTGGCCTGCGCTTCGGCCAACGCGGCCTCGGCCTCGTTCGGCGCAGCTTGCGGCGTGGCAGCCGCTTCTGCCGGTGCAGCCTGCGCCGTGCTGGTGGTGTCTGCGGCCTGGCGCGCGTTCTCGTCGGCGGGCGTCGGGTTCTGGCTCGCTGAATTCTCTTGCGTGTTTTCCATGTCGCTCAATATCTATTGCTGTTGAGTTGAATCGGTTGCGAAAGCGGCGGAGCGCAGTCCGGATCGCGTTTTTCGCACTAACGGCGGAAATTGGGGCGTCGAACATATTTTCAAGGCTTTTGCGCGATTTTTTCGGACCAATTCGAGCGCTCCGATGGCACCGAAATGGCCCGTAACCCACACTTCGCCGCGGCGCGCAATTTCAGATTGAGGGAAAGCCCTGACTCGCCTACACTTCAATCAAGCACCGCAGGACGCACGTTTACCCTAATCCTACGAAATGCTTCAATCCGCTTTCAGCCCTTGCCCGTTTCCTGAACCGGTCGCTTTCTGACCGGGCAACCCGTTCTCCGGGGATACCATGAAACTGACCTTTGCTATCGCGGTGGTCGCCCTGGTACTCGTCGCGGGAACGACCACCATCTGCATGTCCGGCGTCGTGACGGACCGTAACACCGAGTACGGTGGCGTTCACGCGACCATCGAAAGTTACTTCAATCCGAACGAGAAAATTTGTCGATAGTCCGGCGGTCGCGCTTCGTCGGCCTGCCCTGCAAGCCGGCTGCGGGTTCGTGGAACGTCTTGCGACGCTCGGCTTCGGCCATGCGCTTCGCCCGGCCTTCCTCGGTTTCGGCATAGAGCGTCTGCGCGACCGTCGCCGGGCCGCGCACGTCGCATAGCCCGCGTACTTCGACCTGCCAGACGAGCCGCTCGATATCGATCTCGACGATATCGCCGACACGCACGTCCTTCGACGGCTTCACGTTCGCCCCGCCGATCTTCACACGGCCCTTTTCCACCGCATCGCTCGCGAGCGAACGCGTCTTGAAGAAACGCGCCGCCCAAAGCCACTTATCGATGCGCAAACGCGCGCCAGGTTCCGTCGAAATCTTGTAGTTCATGGGTGAATGCTTGAAAAAGCCGTGCTCAGGCCACCGCGGAAAGCGGCTGCACGGTCTGCACGGGCCACCCCTGCAGATGCTGCGCGGCGATTTCGCCGAGCCCCTTGATCCACGCGGGCGTCGCGTTCAGACAGGGAATCCGGTGGAAATGCCTGCCGCCGGCCTTCAGAAATTCGTCGCGCACCTCGATGCCGATTTCCTCGATCGTTTCCAGACAATCCGCCGTGAAGCCGGGACAGAACACATCCACGCGCGCGACGCCGCCCGCGCCGAGTTCCGTGACCGTCGGCGCGGTGTACGGCTGAAGCCACTCCGCGCGGCCGAAGCGCGACTGAAACGTGACGCGGCATTCCACCGGCGTGAGTCCGAGCGCGGCCGTGAGCAGCGCGCCGGTCGACTGGCACTGGTCGTGATACGGATCGCCGAGATCCATCGTGCGCTTCGGCACGCCGTGAAAGCTCAGGACGAGTTTGTCGCCCGCGGCGAAATCCGGCTGGCCGTGATGCCGCCAATAGTCGCGCACTTGTTCGGCAAGCGCGCCGATATACGCGGGATGATCCGCGTAATGGCGGATCGTGCGGATTTCCGGCTGATTGCGCACGCGCTTGAGCGCGGCGAAGGCATCGTCGAACGCGGTTGCTGTCGTGGACGACGAGTATTGCGGATACATCGGCAAGAGAAGAATGCGATCGGCACCTTCGAGCTTCAGCTGATTCAGCATCGCGCCGATGCCGGGCGACCCGTAGCGCATCGCGTAGTCGACGATCACGTGATAGTCGTTCGCCGCGAACAGCCGCCGCAGACCCTCGACCTGTTTTTCCGTATGCACGCGCAGCGGCGAGCCTTCGTGCATCCACACCTGCGCGTATTTCTTGGCCGACGCCCGTCCGCGAAACGGCAGGATCAGCCCGCGCAGAATGACCTGCCACACGAGCGACGGAATTTCCACGACGCGCGGATCGGACAGAAACTGCGCCAGATACTTGCGCACCGCCCGCGGCGTGGGCGCGTCCGGCGTGCCGAGATTGATCAGCAGCACCGCGACGCGATGCGAAGCGCTGGGCTGCGAGGGCAACTCGAGGTCGAAACGCATAGGGCAAGCGGGCCGGAAGGTGGTCGTCTAAAAGTTGAAGACCATTATAGCGGCGGGCTCAAGCGGGCATCATTGGCCGAACGGCCTAGTGGCGCAGCCTTGCGTGCCGCGCCAAGATGGCGTCACTGATGACTAAGGGACATCGAGAGCAGGCGCGCGGTGATGTCCACGATCGGAATCACGCGGTTATACGCCATGCGCGTCGGGCCGATCACGCCGAGCGTGCCGACGATCTTCCCGTTGACCTCGTACGGCGCTGTCACGACGCTCATTTCCTCGATCGGCACGAGATTCGACTCGCCGCCGATGAAGATCTGCACGCCTTGTGCGTGGCTCGATACATCCAGCAGTTGAAGGAGGCTCGTCTTTTGGTCGAACAAATCGAAAAGCTTGCGCAGCCGCGCCATGTCGGAGGAAAGGTCCGCCACTTCGAGCAGATTGCGCTCGCCGGAAATGAGCACGGTGTCCATGGGATCCGTCTCGGCGGTGCTCGCGACCACGGCCGCCTGCATGAGCGCGGTCATGTCGCCGCGCAACTGGTCGATTTCCTCGCGCAGACGGCGGCGCACTTCGTCGAAGGACAGGCCCGCGAAATGCGCGTTGATGTAATTGGAGGCTTCGACGAGCTGCGAGGGCGAGTAGTCGCGCTGCGTCGCCATCATGCGGTTCTGGACGTCGCCTTCGGGCGTCACGATGATGAGCAGGATGCGCTTGTCCGACAGCCGCATGAACTCGATCTGCTTGAACATGTGGCTGCGGCGCGGCGTGAGCACGACGCCCGCGAACGACGAAAGACTGGACAGCACGCTCGCCGCCGCCGCGACGATTTTTTGCGGCTCCTCGCCCTGCAGGCGGGTCTTGACGGCGGTGGTCATGGCTTCGTCTTGCGGCGCTTCTACAGTCAGCATCGTGTCGACGAAGAGCCGGTAACCGCGCGGCGTGGGGATGCGTCCCGCCGACGTATGCGGGCTCGAGACGAGGCCGAGCTCCTCGAGATCCGACATCACGTTGCGGATCGTCGCGGGGCTCAGTTCGAGACCGGAATGGCGTGATAACGTGCGCGAACCGACCGGCTGACCTTCGGCGATGTAGCGCTCGATCAACGTTTTCAGGAGGGTTTGTGCACGTGGGTCTAGCATGGGGAAATTTTAGCTCAACGAGTCGGAGGGCGGCGAGCCGCGCCGTGTGCGCTGCGTTCAACGTCCGCTCCATTCTAGCGATAAACGACGGGCGTGCCGTGCGGCGTCGTGCGGTCCCGTCGCAGCACGCTCGTCCGCCATCGCCCGCGGTTCTTTTCGCTCTCTGACTATGGTGTAATGCCGGCATGGAAATTGGCCAATTCAAGACCGTCGCCCTCGTGGGGCGCACCAACACGCCAGGCATCGAGGCGCCGCTGAGATCGCTCGCCGGTCTTCTGGCGCAGCAAGGCTTCGAGGTCGTGTTCGAGGCGGGCACCGCGAAAGATGTCGATGTGACGGAGTTTCCGGCGCTCTCCATCGCGGAGATGGGCGCGCGCGCGGACGTCGCGATCGTGCTCGGCGGCGACGGCACCATGCTCGGCATCGGCCGGCAGCTCGCGCCGTACAAGACGCCGCTCATCGGCGTGAATCACGGACGGCTCGGCTTCATCACGGACATTCCGTTGAAGGCGATGCAGGAGATCATCCCGCAGATGCTCGCCGGCCAGTTCGAGCGCGAGGAGCGCAGCCTGCTAGAAGCGCGCATCATGCGCGACGACAAGCCGATCTATCACGCGCTGGCGTTCAACGACGTCGTGGTGAATCGCAGCGGCTTTTCCGGCATGGCGGAGTTGCGCGTGTCGGTGGACGGCCACTTCATGTACAACCAGCGCTCGGACGGCCTGATCGTCGCGACACCTACGGGCTCGACCGCTTACGCGCTGTCGTCGGCGGGACCGATTCTCCATCCGCAGTTGCAGGGCTTCGTGCTCGTGCCGATCGCGCCGCATTCGCTGTCGAACCGTCCGATCGTGCTGCCCGACGATTCGAAGGTGACCATCCAGATCATCGGCGGGCGGGACGTCAACGTGAATTTCGACATGCAGTCGTTCACCGCCGTCGAGCTGAACGACGCGATCGAAGTGCGGCGCTCGAAGCATACGGTGCCGGTGCTGCATCCGGTCGGCTACAGCTCGTACGCCACGTTGCGCAAGAAGCTGCACTGGAACGAGCATCCGTCGCAGGACGCCTCTTCTCTCTGAACTTCCCGAATTCCCCTTCCCCGAAGCGTCCATGCTCCGTCATCTTTCCATTCGAGATTTCGTCATCGTCGCCACGCTGGACATCGATTTCGATCCAGGTTTCACGGTCTTTTCGGGAGAAACCGGCGCGGGCAAGTCGATCCTGATCGATGCCCTCGCACTCACGCTCGGCGCCCGCGGCGATGCGAGCGTCGTGCGCACGGGCCAGGCGCGCGCGGATATCACCGCTGAATTCGGCACGCATCCGCAAGTCACGCGTTGGCTGGACGAGCACGCGTTGTCGCAAGACAGCGACTCGGTCATGCTGCGCCGGGTGATCGATTCGGGCGGCCGTTCGCGCGCGTTCATCAACGGCACGCCAGCGACGCTCGCGCAGCTTCGCGAAGTGGGCGAAATGCTCGTCGACATTCACGGGCAGCACGCGCATCAGTTGCTGATGCGTCCCGACGCGCAACGCGAACTCTTCGACACGCACGCGCAGTTGCTCGATACCGCCGGCGCGGTGAATCGCGCGTGGCGCGCCATGCGCGATGCGCAGCAGGCCGTCGAGACCGCGCAAAGCCGCGACCGCGAACTGCAACTGGAACGCGAGCGTCTCGCGTGGCAACTGAGCGAGTTCGACAAACTCGCGCCGCAGCCCGGTGAATGGGAGGAAGTGAGCGCGGAACATCATCGGCTGTCGCATTCGGCGAGTCTCATCGACGGCGTGCAGGGCGCACTCGGCGCGCTCTCCGAATCCGACGAAGCGATGATCTCGCAGCTCGGCGCGATCATCTCGAAGGTGCGCGGTCTCGCCGATATCGATCCCGCGCTGAACGACGTGCTCGCGTCGCTCGAACCGGCGGAAATCCAGTTGCAGGAGGCGTCGTATTCGCTGTCGCACTACGCGCAGCGGCTCGAACTCGATCCCGACCGGCTCGCACAAGTCGAAAGGCGCATGGATCAACTGCACTCGACGGCGCGCAAGTTCCGCCTTCAGCCCGAGACGCTGCCCGAGGAACACGACGCGCGCCGCCAACAGCTCGCCGATCTCGACGCCGCCGCCGATCTCGACGCGCTCAACGCCGCAGCGGAGAAAGCGAAAACCGAATATCTGGCGCAGGCCAAGGTGCTGTCGAAGGCGCGCGCAAAGGCCGCGAAGCATCTGTCGAACGCGGTCACTGCCGGCATGCAGGAATTGTCGATGGCGGGCGGCAGCTTCGACGTCGCGCTCGTGCCGCTCGCGGAAGGCGGTGCGAACGGGCTGGAGCAGATCGAGTTCCGCGTCGCCGGTCACGCGGGCGTCGCGTTGAGGCCGCTCGCGAAAGTCGCGTCAGGCGGCGAACTGGCGCGCATCAGCCTCGCGCTCGCCGTGATTGCGAGCACCGCAAGCCCGACGCCCACGCTCATCTTCGACGAAGTGGACACGGGCATCGGCGGCGGTGTCGCGGAAGTGGTCGGGCGTCTGTTGCATCAACTCGGGCGCGACCGTCAGGTGCTGTGCGTCACGCATTTGCCGCAAGTGGCCGCGCGCGGCGATCAGCATTTCCAGGTCGCGAAATCGCCCGACGATGCCGGCGGCACCGTGAGCACGGTGACGCCGCTCGACAAGAGCAGGCGCGTCGAGGAAGTGGCGCGCATGCTCGGTGGCCTCGAAATCACCGCGACCACGCGCAAGCACGCGAAGGAAATGCTGGCCGCCTGAACGCCGGGCTCAGCCCGCCACGGCGAACACCCGATTCCACAACGCCGTCACCGCGTCGCGTTCGGCCTGAACCTCGGCCGGATCGACGCGCGCTTTCTCCATGCCGTCGAGCCGCAGCGTGTGCTGAAGCTTGCGGTAATGCCGGTAGGCCGCGCCGATCACATCGGCCTGGTCTTCGGCGATCAATCCGCTTTGCGCGGCGATCTTGAGCAGCGTGATGTTGCCCGCGTTGCGCAGAAACGCGCGATGCTCACGCGTATGCAGCAGCACCCAGTACTGCACAATGAACTCGATATCGACCATGCCGCCGCGATCGTGCTTCAGGTCGAACAGCTCGCTGCGATTCGGATGGCCATCGGCGACGCGCTGGCGCATCGACGCGATCTCGCGTGCCAGCGCGGCGGCGTCGCGCTCCATGACGAGCACGTCGGCGCGAATCTTCTCGAACTCCGCGCCGATCTCCGCGTCGCCCGCGCTGTAACGTGCGCGCGAAAGCGCCTGATGCTCCCAGACCCACGCGGTGTTCGCCGCGTCGCCCTCGCGAATCTGATAGCGCCGAAACGTTGCGAGGTCGGTCACGAGCAGGCCGGACTCGCCGTTCGGGCGCAGGCGCAAATCGACATCGAACAGCGTGCCCGCGCCCGTCGCCGCGGTGAGCCACGTGATGAGGCGGCGCGTGAACATCGCGTAGATGTCGGAGGCGGCGTCGTCGTCATCGTCGTAAAGAAAGATGAGATCGAGATCCGACGCGTAGCCCAGTTCCTTGCCGCCCAGCTTCCCATACGCGATGACCGAAAAGCGCGGCGTCTCGCGATGCCGCTTCGGGAACTGCTTCCACACGGTGCGCACGGTCACGTCGAGCACGGCGTCGGCGAGTTCGGAGAGACGGTCGCTCACATGCTCGACGCTCAGATGGCCGGCGAGATCGATCAGCAGAATGCGAAAAACTTCGGCCTGGTGCGCATGACGCAGCAGATCCATCTGATGTTCGACGTCCTCGGCGGCGTCGAGCCGCGCGATCAGCGAGCGCTTGAACTCGGACCAGTCAAACGGGCTGGCGATGGCTTCGTCGTCGAGCAATTCGTCGAGCAACTGCGGATGGCGGATCAGATAGCCCGCCGCCCAGCGCGAACCCGATAGCACCGACAGCACGCGCTCCAGCGCCGCCGGATATTCGGTCAGCAGCGCGAGATACGCGCCGCGTCTGCCGATGGCATCGAGCAGATCGAACAGACGCACGATGATGTCGCCGCGCTTGCCCGCATCGATCGACTGCACGGCTTCGAGCGCCCGCTGCGCGACGATGTCGAAGCGCTCCCGGCTCTGCGACGGCAAGCCGGCATAACGCGCCGAATTCCACACGCCCGTCAGACGCGAAAGCACCGGCGCGGGGTCCGCGAAGCCGAGTTCCGCGAGTCGCGCGGCGAGCTCTTCCTGCGCGGAGTCGTCGGCGAGCGCGCTGCTCCAGATCCACGACGCCGCCGAATCCTCAGAGACGCCGCAGCCGCCCTGCCCGCTCACCTTGTCGGCGAAGATCGCGTCGAACTGCTGCTCGACGAGCTCGCGATGCGCGTCGAGCTTGTCCATCAGCGCGGCATAGTCAGCAAAGCCGAGCGACTTCGCGAGCAGCGTGCGCTCGTCGTCCGCGACGGGCATCGCGTGCGTCTGCGCGTCGTTGCGATATTGCAGCCGATGCTCGACCGTGCGCAGGAACAGATACGCGTCGGACAGGGCCTCGCACACATTGGGCGCGAGCAGGCCGTTGGCGGCGGCGCGTTCGAGGACCGCGAGCGTCGGACGAATGCGGAAATCCGCTGCCTGGCCGCCGCGAATCAACTGGAACACCTGCGCGCTGAACTCGATCTCGCGGATACCGCCGCGCCCGAGCTTGATGTCATCGGCCTTGTCGGGACGCATCGACGCGCGCCGCCGCGCTTCCTGCCGAATCTGCTGATGCAGCGAGCGGATCGCCGCGATCACGCCGTAGTCGAGATAGCGCCGGTAGATGAATGGCGTCGCGATCGCTTCGAGCTGCTTCGCGAGGCGCTTCGCGGAATCGCTCTGCGTCTCCGAAACGAGCCGCCCCTTGATCCACGCGTAGCGCTCCCACTCGCGGCCCTGCACGTAGAAATACTCTTCGAGCATGCCGAGGCTGCACACGAGCGGGCCGGAATCGCCGTTGGGCCGCAGCCGCATATCGACGCGGAACACATAGCCGTCCTGCGTGATCTCCGCGAGCGCGCCGATCAGACGTTTGCCGAGCCGTGTGAAGAATTCCTGCGTCGGGAGTGCGGAGCGCGTGCCGCCCGAGGTTTCGCCGTCCTCTTCATAAACGAAGATCAGGTCGATGTCCGACGATGCATTCAGCTCGCGCCCGCCGAGCTTGCCCATGCCGACGACGCCGAGCGTCAGCCGCTCGCCGTCCGGTCCGCGCGGCTCGCCGAAGAGCGCTTCGAGATCCGCCGACAACACCGCGAGCGCGCGCTGCACGGTGACCTCGGCGAGATCGGTCATCGCGCCGGTGACTTCGGCGACGTCGGCCGCGCCCGCGAGATCGCGCTCCATCACCGTGCAGAACACGTCGGTTCGCAGACGCCGCAGCGCGGTCTTGAGCGCGGCTTCGTCGAGCACGCCGTTTTCGGTGCATGGCGCGCAGTGCGCATCGAGGCGCGCTTCGATCCATTCGCGCGTGATGCGCGAGCGCGCCCACTGCGCGACATTCGACGCCAGTTCGGGCCGCGCCGCATAAGCGCGCGCCGCATAGTTGGAATAGTCGGAACTGAGAAGAGTGGCGTCGGTCATGAAAGGTTGGGTTCGCTCATTGCTTCCGGTAAGACATCGCACTTCACGCAACGCGCCGCGAGTCTTGCCGGGCGCGGCTTTGCGAGCATCCACGAGTGCACGGGCGGCGGCCATCACCGCGATGCCCGTGTTACATTTCAGCGTCAAACACGCAAAACTACCATATCGCCCGACAGCCGCAGCATGTCCGACAGCAGACGATCCGTCGACCCGAACGAAGTTGGACAAGCCAAGCCCAGCGGCAACGCCGAGCGCGTGCTTTCACGCGTCTTCAAAATCATTCTGGTCGTCGCGGCCATCGCGTATTTCGTGGTCGCGGGCGTGTATGTCGGCCTGCGCTATGTCGTCATGCCGCAGGTCGATTCGTTCCGGCCGCGCATCGAGCAGCTCGTCTCGTCGAAGATTCACGCGCAGTTGCATATCGGCAGGATTTCCGCGCGATGGTCCGGGCTTTCGCCGACACTCGACATCGACAATCTGAGCATCGATGCCGCCGATGGCTCGCCGGGTCTCGCCGTGCCGCACGCGAGCGCGAGCATCGCGTGGGCGTCGCTGCTGCATCTGCGGCCCAAGCTCGCGGACCTGACGGTCGATGGTCCCGACGTGATCATCGCGCGCAATGCGGACGGCGCGGTGTCCGTCGCGGGCGTGCCGCTGCCCACGCATCGCACCGGCTCGAACGCGTTCACGACCTGGCTGCTCGGCCAGGACCGCATTCTTCTGCGCGACGGCACGCTGCGCTGGCGCGACGCGCAACGCTCAGCGCCCGAGATCGCGTTCAAGCGCCTGAATCTCGCGATCATCAACGACGGCACGCGCCATCGGCTCGCGCTCAAGGCGCCCGCCGACGGCGACGTATTGCACGGCCCGCTCGACTATCGCGCGGACTTCCGTCATCAGCCTTTTTCCGCGATGGGCGCGCCCGCGAACTGGACCGGCCGTCTCTACATGTCGACCGGCCCCGTCGATCTGCCGATGCTCGCGCGCTACGTGAAGCTGCCGTTCCAGATGTACGGCGGGCGCATCAACAACCAGATCTGGCTGAACTTCGCGGGCGGCCAGTTGCAGAATGCGACCGGCGAACTGACCGGCGCGAACGTGGCGCTGCGCGTGCGCGCGACGCAGCCGCGTCTCGATCTGCCGATCGCGCGCTTCGGCTGGAGCATCGAGAAGAACGACACCGAGTACACGCTGAATCTGCGCGACCTGCATGCGGAGCTCGGCCAGCCGCCGCTCGATGACGGCACGCCGGTCGCGCGCCTGCTCGTGTCGCGCTCGCTGACAGGCACGTTCCGCCCGCCAAGCGCCGGCAAGGGGCAACTGGTGCGGCTGACGGGCGATTCCGTCGATATCGGCATCCTCGCGGAATTCGTGCGCGCGCTGCCGGTGCCGGCGAGGGTGCTCAACGAGCTCGTGCGCTTCAATCCGCGCGGCCAGGTGGCGAACTACACGATCTTCACCGAGCGCGCCGCGCCGAAGAACGAGGAAGAAGCGCAGCAACAGCGCACGAAGGGCGACGCGCCGCTGCTGCATTACGCGTTCAAGGGCGATCTCGAAGGCCTGAGCGTGCAGGCGCAGGAGCCGCCGCCCGGCCTCACGATCAACAACCATCCGCGTGCGGGCATTCCGGGCGTCGAGAATCTGTGGGGCACCGTCGACGCGAACGAGAAGGAAGGCAAGATCACGATCGACACGAAGAACGCGGCCGTCATCATTCCCGGCGCGTTCGACGATCCGCGTCTCACCTTCGACTCGCTGCAGGGCAACGCGCACTGGACCGTCGCGGATGCCATCGCGCCGGGCGAACTGCGCCGCGCCTTCACGATCCATATCGACCGTCTGCGCGTCAAGAACGCGGACGCCGAAGGCGAAGCCACCGCCGATTACTGGAACCAGGGCCACGGACGCGGCAATCTCGATCTGAAGGCGAAGGTCGCGCATCTGAAGGTGACGAGCCTCGTGCGCTATCTGCCGACGAGCCTGAACGAGCGCGTGCGCGTCTATCTCGGCCATGCGCTGCAGGCGGGCGTCGCGAAGAACGGGACGATCGAAGTGCACGGCGATCTCACGCGCTTTCCCTACGCGAAATTTCCCGACGCGGGCATCTTCCGCATCAACGCGCCGTTCACGGGCGGCAAGTTCGACCCGACGCCGTTTCCGCCGCGCAAGATGGCCAACGGCCTGCCGAACTTCTGGCCGGCATTCGAGGGCATCGACGGCACGTTCACGCTCGCGCAGAACAAGCTCGGCTTCGATATCGACAAGGGGCATTACCGCAACGTGAAGGTCTCGAAGGTCGTCGGGCGCATCGACGATACGGGCAATCGCGAGACCAAGCTGTGGATCGACGGCCGCGCGCGCGGCCCGCTCGCCGACATGCTGCAATACGTCGACGACAGCTCGCTCGGCCTGATGGCGAAGCACGCGACGCGCAAGATCGACGCCAAAGGAGACGCGTCGCTCGCGCTCACGCTCGGCATTCCGCGCTTCCGTCCGCCCGCGCCGCTGCCGCCGCTCAAGCCCGATTACAAAGGCTCGATCACCTTCGCGGACAACGAAGTCACGTACGGCAATCTGCCGCCTCTCACGCATCTGCGCGGCCGCGCCGACTTCGCCGCCAAGACCGTGACGCTCGACGGCCTCACTGCGCAACTGCTCGGCGGCGACGTGCGCGCGAAAGGCGGCGTACAGCCCGACGGCAGCTATGCGATCGACGTGAACGGGCGCATCGGCGCGGATGCCGCCACGCGGCTCAATCGGCGCATCACGCCGCAGGTCGCGGAATTCATGAAGCGCATCAACGGCGCCGCGCCTTATGAACTGCACGTGCACGGCGTGAAGAACGCGCTGCCGAACGTGCAGGCGAACTCGGATCTGACGGGTCTCGGCATCGATCTGCCCGCGCCGTTCGGCAAGGCGCAAGGCACGCCGATGCCCTTCTCCTTCACCTTCCAGCCCGCGCCGGGCGGCGCGTCGGATCTGCACGACGCAAAGTTGAGCTTCGGGCCGGTGACGGCGCATTACGTGTTGCAGCAGATCGGCCGCGCGCAGGTCAAGATCGATCCGCAGAACGCCGCCGAGCCGATGAACATGCGCGCGCGTCTGAAAGTCGTGCGCGGCGCGATCGGCGTGAACAAGCCCGCCGATTTGCCGGCCGAGGGCGTCAGCGTGGACGCCGATCTGAACGAGCTCGATGCCGACGCATGGCGCAAGACCTTCGCCGACATCAGCGCCGCCAGCACCGCGACGCCGGAAGCCGCCGCCGCCGCGAACGCGCCGCGCCCGCCGATGAGCGAGAACGTCAAGCAGTTCATTCCGACCCGCGCCGCCATCCACTTCACGACGCTCAAGCTGCTCGACCGGCGCTGGGAGAACATCGCGATCGGCGCGAGCGGAGCGGATCGCAAGTGGCAGGCGAACATCGCGTCGGATCAGGTGTCGGGCGATGTCGCCTGGACGCCGGGCGCGACGAGAGACAGCCCCGGCACCCTGCAGGGACGTTTTGCGAAGGTCGTGATCCCGGAGAAGATGGCGGGCGATACGGTCGGCCCGGTCATCAGGAAGCCGCCGCGCAATGTGCCGACGATCGATCTCATCGTGAACGAGCTCGTGTTTCGCGGTCACAGCCTCGGGCGGCTCGAAGTCGACGCGCACAACGAGGTCATCGCCGACGAGCCGATCTGGACGCTCGACAAGCTCGAACTCATCAACCCCGACGCGACGCTCACCGCGAACGCGACGTGGCGCACGCTGCCGGGCGGCGTCTTAAAGGTAGACACGGAAGACGCGATCCCGCGCCGCACGTCGCTCGATTTCAAGCTCGACGTGAAGAACGGCGGACAGTTGATCGATCGCTTCGGTGCGCCGCATGTCGTCAATTCGGGCAGCGGCACGGTCTCGGGCCACGCGGGCTGGAACGGCGGTCCGACTGCCGTCGATGTGAATACGCTCGATGGCAACGTCGCCGTCGATCTGCGTCACGGCCAGATCTTGCGTGCGCCGGGCGCGGCGAAGTGGCTCGGCATCTTCAGCCTGCGCAGTCTCGCCAACCTGCTGACGCTGCACTTCGAGGATGTCGTCGGCAAGGGCCTGCCGTTCGAGAAGATCACGGGCAATGCGAAGATCGTCGACGGCATCAGCCGCACGGACGACTTCCTCATGGTCACGTCGCCCGCGCGCGTGCAGATGCAGGGCGTCGTCGACATGCCGAAGCAGACGCAGGATCTTCACGTGAAGGTGGTGCCGACGGTCGGCGCGGGCGCGGCGGCGATCGGCGCGGCGGTGATCAATCCGCTGCTCGGCCTCGGCGTGCTCGCGGCGGACATCGCGCTGTCGGCATCGATTCAGAAGGCTTTTGCGCTCGACTATTCGATCACCGGCTCGTGGAGCAAACCCGTCGTTAAGCGGCTCAATGGCGATCAGGGTAAGATCGAAACACCCGCCGCCGCCGTGGTTCCGTCCGCTGCCCGCTGAAAACGGGCGTTTGCATCCGCCCCGGCGACGCCGTTTTCGTCCCTTTTTTTCTGCCAGCGCATAGAGACATGAGCGAAAGATCGAGCGAAAGCGCGGCCCCGTTTCAGGTCGCCGCGCTCCAGATGGTCAGCACGCCGGACCGCGACCGCAATCTTGCCGACGCCGGCCGCCTCATCGCCGAAGCCGCGCGCGGCGGCGCGCAACTGGTGCTGCTGCCCGAATATTTCTGCTACATGGGCTTCAAGGACACCGACAAGCTCGCGATCCGCGAAACGCCCGGCTCGGGTCCGATCCAGCAATTTCTTTCCGATGCGGCGCGGGAGCATCGCGTGTGGATCATCGGCGGGACGCTGCCGCTGCGCTCGCCCGAAGAGAACCGCGTGCTGAACACGACGCTCGTCTTCGATCCGAGCGGCACGCAGGTCGCGCGCTACGACAAGATTCATCTGTTCAATTTTGAAAAAGGCGAGGAATCGTTCGACGAAGCGCGCACCATCTGTCCGGGCAGCGAAGTGCGGACCTTCGACGCGCCCTTCGGACGCGTGGGATTGTCGGTGTGCTACGACCTGCGCTTTCCGGAGCTGTACCGAAAGCTCGGCGACTGCGCGCTGATGGTCGTGCCTTCCGCGTTCACTTACACGACCGGCCGTGCGCACTGGGAGACGCTGCTCAAGGCGCGCGCCGTCGAGAATCAATGCTATGTGCTCGCCGCGGCGCAGGGCGGCAATCACGAGAACGGACGCCGCACGTGGGGTCACAGCATGCTGATCGATCCGTGGGGCGAAATCGTCGGCGTTCGGGACGAAGGGCCGGGCGTCGTGATCGGCGGCATCGATTTGCAACGCATCGCGGCCGTGCGGCAGAGCTTGCCGGCTTATCGACATCGCGTGATCGGGTGATCGCGCGGCTTACTCGGATCAACTCGACTGATGACTTGAAGACGCGGGTTTCTCCCCGCACATGAAACGACTGGATCAGACCGTAGAATAGTCTGCAATTCGTCTGAAATATCATCGAACTCGTCACAGAACACGCAATAGGCACCGCATGAACATCATCGAACCCGGCATTCGGAATCTGGTCACGGCGAAGGACGTTTTGCTCACGCCCTACGGCCTCGACGAAGGACTGATCACCCGCACGCTCGCGGAAATCTTCACGCATCGTGTCGATTACGCGGACCTCTATTTTCAGTCCACGCGCAGCGAAGCGTGGAGTCTCGAAGAAGGCATCGTCAAATCGGGCAGCTTCAGCATCGATCAGGGCGTCGGCGTGCGCGCCGTGTCGGGCGAGCGCACGGCGTTCGCGTATTCGGACGACCTGTCGCCCGAATCGATCCGTCAGGCCGCGATCGCGACGCGCGCGATTGCGAAAGCGGGCGGCGGCAAACACAAGATCAAGCCGGCGAGCACGCTCACGGGCGTGTCGGGGCGCGATCTGTATCTGCCCGCCGATCCCTTGCATTCGCTCGACGCGAACGCCAAGGTCAAATTGCTGGAGCGCGTCGAGCAGATGGCGCGCGGCAAGGACCCGCGCATCACGCAGGTGATGGCCGGTCTCGCCGGCGAGTATGACGTCGTGCTGGTCGCGCGCAGCGACGGCGCGCTCGCGGCGGACGTGCGTCCGCTCGTGCGCGTATCGGTGACGGTGATCGCCGAGCAGAACGGCCGGCGCGAGATCGGCTCGGGCGGCGGCGGCGGACGTTTCGACTACGGCTATTTCACCGACGCCATCCTGAACAAATACGTCGACGATGCCGTGCACGCCGCGCTCGTCAACCTCGAAGCGCGCCCTGCCCCGGCAGGCGCGATGACCGTCGTGCTCGGGCCGGGCTGGCCGGGCGTGCTGCTGCACGAGGCGGTCGGACACGGGCTCGAGGGCGATTTCAACCGCAAGGGATCGTCGGCGTTCGCGGGCATGATCGGCGAGCAGGTGGCGGCGAAGGGCGTCACGGTGGTCGATGACGGCACGCTGCCGAATCGGCGCGGCTCGCTCAACATCGACGACGAAGGCAACCCGACGCAGTGCACGACGCTGATCGAGGACGGCATCCTGAAGGGCTACATCCAGGATTCGCTCAACGCGCGTCTGATGAAGATGCCGGTGACGGGCAACGCGCGCCGCGAATCGTACGCCGCGCTGCCGATGCCGCGCATGACGAACACGTACATGCTCAACGGCGACAAGGACCCGCAGGAGATTCTCGCCTCGGTGAAGAACGGCTTGTACGCGGTGAATTTTGGCGGCGGTCAGGTCGATATCACCAACGGCAAGTTCGTGTTCTCGGCTTCCGAGGCGTACATGATCGAGAACGGCAAGATCACGTATCCGGTGAAGGGCGCGACGCTGATCGGAAGCGGGCCGGAATCGCTCAAGTACGTGACGATGATCGGCAACGACATGTCGCTCGATAGCGGCGTGGGCGTGTGCGGCAAGGAAGGCCAGAGCGTGCCGGTGGGCGTCGGTCAGCCGACGTTGCGCATCGAGAAGATGACGGTCGGCGGGACCGTGTGATAGTCATGCGGGTTTTCCGCATCGGGCGGCTTTGTTTGCGGCGTGGCCGCGCTGCCCGATGCGGATTGTCCGCGTTTTTGTAGTTGCAGGGTTGTCAGCGCCGTGCGTTTGCGGTTATAAAAGCAGTCACAACTTTTTCGACACACCTTCGATCCATCATGTCCGCCAAGTTTTATTTTTATTTCTTTTGGCATCTCAAGCCGCTGGCGGATCGAGAGGGGTGAGTCGTACACAGGTTGAACAGACCGAATTCCCGAAAAAACCGCCAGCAAGTCTGGCGGTTTTTTTTCGTCTCATAGTTTGATTAGAACGCTGCCGTTGGAGAACCGACATGCCCCCGCACAATACCGATGATGTTCGTATCCGCGAGTTGAAAGAGCTGACGCCACCCGCGCATCTGATCCGCGAATTCCCCTGCGCCGAGCCGGTTTCGGAGCTGATCTACAACGCGCGACAGTCGATGCATCGCATTCTTCACGGGATGGATGACCGGTTGATCGTGATCATCGGGCCTTGCTCGATTCATGATCCGCGCGCGGCGCTTGAATATGCCGGGAAGCTGATCGAGCAGCGCAAGCGGTTCGCGGGCGAGCTGGAGATCGTGATGCG
Organism: Caballeronia jiangsuensis; assembly: GCF_046030135.1. Taxonomy (NCBI): domain Bacteria; kingdom Pseudomonadati; phylum Pseudomonadota; class Betaproteobacteria; order Burkholderiales; family Burkholderiaceae; genus Caballeronia; species Caballeronia jiangsuensis. The sequence continues at coordinate 82,909 of NZ_JAQQDB010000010.1, read as the reverse complement.
GGTGTATTTCGAAAAGCCGCGGACGACCGTTGGATGGAAGGGGCTCATCAACGATCCGTACATGGATAACAGCTTCAAGATCAATGACGGGTTGAGGGCCGCGCGCGAGTTGCTCATGCATATCAATGAGCTTGGGCTTCCCGCTGGCACCGAGTATCTCGACATGATCAGTCCGCAGTACATCGCCGATCTGATTTCGTGGGGGGCGATTGGGGCGCGGACTACCGAATCTCAAGTACACCGCGAGCTTGCTTCCGGTTTGTCGTGCCCTGTCGGGTTCAAGAACGGTACGGATGGGAATGTGAAGATCGCTGTCGATGCGATCAAGGCGGCGTCGCAGCCGCATCATTTTCTCTCCGTGACCAAAGGCGGGCATTCGGCGATCGTTTCGACCGCGGGGAATGAGGATTGTCATATCATTTTGCGCGGGGGTAAAGCGCCTAATTACGATGCGGCGAGCGTGGATGCTGCTTGTAGTGATATCGGGAAGGCGGGGTTAGCTGCGCGGCTGATGATCGATGCGAGTCACGCCAATAGCTCCAAGAAGCATGAGAATCAGATTCCGGTTTGTGAGGATATCGGCAAGCAGCTCGCTGCTGGGGATGAGCGGATCGTGGGGGTGATGGTGGAATCGCATCTTGTCGCGGGGCGGCAGGATTTGAAGGAAGGATGTGAGTTGACCTATGGGCAGAGCGTTACCGATGCTTGTATTGGGTGGGATGAAAGTGTGAAGGTGTTGGAAGGCTTGGCGGATTCAGTCAAACAACGACGAGTCGTTCGAGGTGGCGGAAACTAAAAAGACAGTGTTTGAATCGGCCGCTAGACGTCGCGGCCGATTATTCACTCATGCCGCACTACGGTCTCGCCATGAACTGATCACTTACGCGACTTGAGAGTCTGTTTCCATCGACAGATAAATGCGCCGTTCCGCAGCGCCAATCAACTCACTGCTTACACGGTCTAGAAGACCCAACATTCGATCGGCTCTCTCTAAAAACTCGATCCGGGAAATTTGGAATCCTTCGCCATGAGCTACAAGATGACGGTCACGAACCACCTGCTCGTCAATGAAAACGCTCATAGTCGACCAATTAGCTGCGTCCAATCCGAGGCGCGGATTCAATCCTGCAGAAGAAAGCAGGCGAGCTAGCACTTCCGTTCCCGGGTTGCCCTCGGCCCTTACTTCCCACGTCGAGTTTCTGCACACCTCATCTGCACGGCTGATAATTCTTTGAGCGAGTTTGCCATGTGTGTCAACGCTCCCAGGATACTCGGCTTTTCCCGCTCGCTGCACATCTGCGAAAAATGCGGCAGCAACAAAATTGGGCGCCAATTCCTTGAGTCTCAGTTCTTGAGCAAAGACATGCTTGAAATACAGCCTTACCGAATTTCGCAGAAAACCCTCCCAATGGGCGCAAAGGAGAACCAGTCCTCCGCGATAGAGAAAATTTTTTTCGCTAGTCGCTCGCCGAGCCGACACCCTCAATCCACTAATTTCTTACTTTCTCCAAGCTAATTCGCGTGCAATCTTCTGCTGGAACTCCTCAACAGTACGCAAGCTCATCTTCTTAGCCTTCCTTCACTTCTTCACTCGTGTCCTTTTCGAAACCGGTTTTCGCGGCTCTGCTTCAGTCGTCAAATCGGTTACTAAAGCTTCAGCAATGGGAGTAACCCGCGCCATACGCTCACGCGCTCTTAATCCAGAAAAGCTGTTCCTATACGCATCGGATTTCCACAATGCTTCAACTAGCTGCTGGACTTGGATACTCTCTTTGATTCCTGCGAGTTGATCCCAGTGACGGCTTAGAGCAAGTCCTAAGCCCTCGAACGCCGCCAAAGAGAAGCCACCTCTAAATGCACCGAGTCTTTCGCTCCAGTGACGAAAAATATTTCCTTGCGTTTTGCCGTCTAAAAACTCAAATACCTCGGAGAATTTTTTTGCTTCGCCTTCTTCATCGAAGGCGTCGTCCACTGCGATCAACTCCATTCTGTCGCGCAAAAACTCGTGAACGTCGCCAATCTCGCTTGGATTTACATCGCGAAGCACAATGAAACGCAAAGCGAGATCCATATCGTATTTTTCAGCTATCTGAGTTTCGCTGAGGAGCGTGCATGAACGAAAGTTTTGGTTTTCGGCCAAAGCCTTTAACCATCGGAAACGTTTAGGATTCAAGCTTACCAGAACGCAATTCCTTAGCTCCTGCGGTGACAACGGCTCGCCATATGTATTCAAGCGCTCGAAGAGATCAAATTTTCCGGACGATGCTCCTTGCTCGCGCGCCAATACCTTTATATCGAGGCGAGTTCGCTTAAACTCCAATCTCAACGCCGGGTCCATTGTGGCGAATTCCACACCGCTCAAATTAGGCAAGTGTTTTGTTCCTTCTAGCTTGAGAGGACGCTTTTTTCCAGATCACCGTCCTCGCTGCTGACCGGACCGGTGAGCTCCCCCATAAACTCGAATATCGTCGATAGCCTCTGTACTCCATCAATTACTTCCCATACCCCAGAGTCGTTTGTCGCCACATACAGCGAAGGAAGTGGAATCCCAAGAAGCAAAGATTCGATCAATCTGGATTTCTGTTGAAGTCCCCACCGAAATACGCGTTGAAATTCAGGGTGAATGTCCAACTCACTATCTTTGTATAAATTGAGAAGTTCGCCAACTGACATCGAAAGGTTGTCGGAGGAGATCTCACGTCGCTTGGAGTCAACGTCTTTTTTCACGGACATATTTAGGGGCGTTAAACGCTTCACGATCAAGATACCTCTAATACGAACGTATATTTGGACTTATCGGGCAGCAATTTTCGTATATACAACGACAATTCGGAATTATTGCTCGTACAAGCAGGCTATTTTTGATTTCCCGCTACTTCCTTTATCCAAAGGACGTCTATGCCGCCGTCTGCTCGATTTAGAATTCGAGCGCAGACAAATAACAAATCCGAAAGCCGATTCACATACCTCCGCGGCGCCTCATTAACCCCCGCGGTCTCTACACGCCCCAACGCCACAATCGCCCTTTCCGCTCTCCGACAAACCGTCCGCGCAACATGAGCAAGCGCAGCCGCTCTAGACCCACCCGGCAGAATAAATTCTTTGAGGGGCGGCAGTGTCGCGTTGTAGTCTTCCAGCCAGGCATCCAATTGCGCAAGATGAGAAGTCTGAATCATCGAATGCCCGGGAATCGACAACTCCCCACCAAGATCAAACAAATCGTTTTGAATCTGCGTCAGCGCGTCCCGCACATCCGAAGGCATCGGTTCACACAAAAGCACGCCGATACAGGAATTCAATTCATCGACATCGCCAATCGCGGCAATCCGCGCATCGTCTTTCGAAACGCGGCTTCCATCGCCCAATCCTGTCGTTCCATCGTCGCCGGTACGCGTGGTGATCTTGCTCAAGCGGTTACCCATCGCTGACTCCCTGATAAGCAGACAAAAACCCGACCCATTATAGGCAGACCCGCGCGTCCAAAACGCCCCCAAAACCCCGCCCCGCCGACCTTCCCCCCGACGGCGTAAAATGAGATAAACACCGTACGGCTTTCGCGCCGATCGCAAGCCTGGACAAAACGGCCCGGTCGCAAAGGCATCGCGAGAAAAGCCGCAACGCTCATACCAAGCGCGCAATCAAGAACGCAATCCGCACCGCCCGGAGACACCTTGTGAACCACCCCACCGAACACCAGGCGCTCGAAAAACGCCCCTTCCCCACCGCGCTGCTCGAAGCCCTGAAGCAAAAATTCGCCGACCGCATCTCAACCGCGCAAGCAGTAAGAGAACACCACGGCCGCGACGAATCGCCGTTCGATCCGCAACTTCCCGACGCCGTCGTCTTCGCGCGCAGCACCGAGGAAGTGCAGGCCATCGTGAAGCTCTGCGCCGAACACGGCGTCCCGATCATCCCCTACGGCAACGGCTCCTCGCTCGAAGGTCACTTGCTCGCGGTCCAGGGCGGCGTCTCCATCGATCTGTCCGAGATGAACCAGATCGCCGCGATCAACGCCGAAGACCTCACGGTGACGGTGCAACCCGGCATCTCCCGCAAGCAACTGAACGAAGCGCTCAAGGACACCGGCCTCTTTTTCCCGATCGATCCTGGCGCGGATGCGAGCATCGGCGGCATGTCCGCGACGCGCGCCTCCGGCACCAACGCCGTGCGCTACGGCACGATGCGCGAGAACGTTCTCGGCCTCACCGTCGTGCTCGCCGATGGCCGCGTCATCAAGACCGGCACGCGCGCGCGCAAATCGTCGGCGGGTTATGACCTCACGCGTCTTTTCGTGGGCTCGGAAGGCACGCTCGGCGTCATCACCGAAATCACGGTGCGTCTCTATCCGCAACCCGAAGCGATATCGGCGGCCGTGTGCGCATTCCCGTCGATGGGAGACGCCGTGCGCGCCGTCATCGAAACCATTCAGATGGGCGTGCCGATCGCGCGAGTCGAGTTCGTCGACAAGCTCGCCGTGCGCGCGATCAACCGTCACTCGAATCTGACGCTGCGCGAATCGCCGATGCTGTTCTTCGAATTTCACGGCACCGAATCCGGCGTGAAGGAACAGGCGCAGACCGTGCAGGACATCGTCGCGGAGAACAAGGGCGAGGACTTCGAATGGGCGACGCGTCCCGAAGACCGCAGCCGTCTCTGGAACGCGCGCCATTCGGCCTACTTCGCGATGTTGCAACTGAAGCCCGGCTGCCGCGCCGTCACCACCGACGTCTGCGTGCCGATCTCGCGTCTCGCCGAATGTGTCGAGGAAACGGAAAAGGATCTGCGCGGCTCGTACTTGCCGAGCCCGATCGTCGGTCACGTCGGCGACGGCAACTTTCACGTCGCGATGCTGCTCGATCCCGATAAGCCCGAAGAGCTGGAAGAAGCGGAGCGCATCAATCGACTCATCGTCGGACGCGCGCTCGCGATGGGCGGCACCTGCACCGGCGAACACGGCGTCGGGCTGCACAAGATGGGCTTCCTGATCGATGAGCATGGCGAAGACGCCATCGCGACCATGCGCGCCATCAAGCAGGCGCTCGATCCGAAAAACCTGATGAACCCGGGGAAAATCTTCACTTTCGAAGGCTGACGAAGTCGCGCAAGATGCAAGCATCAAATAAGCGCGACTGTCTGCGCAGGCATCAAAAGGAGGAGACATGAACGCACCCGACGAGCTCAAAGCCGAGCAGATGCCGCCCAACCTGCCGTACGAGGACGCGCCCGCGCTGACCGAAGATCAGCTCGCCGCGCGTCAACGCGAAGTCGTGCAGGCGCTGATGGCCGTGCTGCCCACGCACTGTCTGCTCTTTCGCGACGAAGATACCGCCGCGTACGAATGCGATGGCCTCGCCGCGTATCGGCGGCTGCCGCTCGCGGTGGCGCTGCCTGAAACCGAGGCGCAAGTGCAGCGCGTCGTGCAGATCTGCGCGCGTCTATCCATTCCGATCGTTCCGCGCGGCGCGGGCACCGGCCTTTCCGGCGGCGCAATGCCGATCCGCCACGGCATCGTGCTGTCGCTTGCGCGCTTTCGCAAGATCGTCGAAGTCGATCCCTACGCGCGCACCGCGACCGTGCAGCCGGGCGTGCGCAATCTCGCGATTTCCGAAGCGGCCGCGCCCTACGGTCTGTACTACGCGCCCGATCCATCGTCGCAGATCGCGTGCACGATCGGCGGAAATGTCTCCGAGAACTCCGGCGGCGTGCATTGCTTGAAATACGGCCTCACGGTACACAACGTCCTGCGCGTGCGCGCGGTGACGATGGACGGCGATGTCGTCGAGTTCGGCTCGCTCGGCCCGGATGCGCCGGGTCTCGATCTGCTCGCGGTCCTAATCGGCAGCGAAGGCATGTTCGCGATCGTCACCGAGATCACCGTCAAGCTGATCCCGAAGCCGCAAACGGCGCAGGTCATCATGGCGAGCTTCGACGACGTCGTGAAAGGCGGCAACGCAGTCGCCGCGATCATCGCCGCGGGCATCATCCCGGCCGGCCTCGAAATGATGGACAAGCCCGCGACGCGCGCCGTCGAAGAGTTCGTCAACGCGGGCTACGACCTCGACGCCGCCGCGATCCTGCTATGTGAATCCGACGGCACGCACGATGAAGTCGCCGAGGAAATCGTCCGCATGACGGCTGTCCTGCGCGAGCACGGCGCGTCGCGCATCCAGATCTCGCGTTCCGAAGCCGAGCGCCTCAAGTTCTGGTCCGGCCGCAAGAACGCGTTTCCGGCGGCGGGCCGCATCTCGCCGGACTATTACTGCATGGACGGGACCGTGCCGCGCCGCGCGATCGGGCCGCTGCTCGCGCGTATCGAAGAGATGGAGAAGAAGTACGCGCTGCGCTGCATCAACGTGTTCCACGCCGGCGACGGCAACATGCATCCGCTGATTCTCTTCAACGGCAACGATCTCGACGAATGGCATCGCGCCGAGGCGTTCGGCTGCGACATCCTGGAATGTTGCGTCGAACTGGGCGGCACGGTGACGGGCGAGCATGGCGTGGGCATCGAGAAGATCAATTCGATGTGCGTGCAGTTCTCGCCGGAAGAGCGCGACGCGTTCTTCGCGGTCAAGCGCGCGTTCGATCCGCCGGGTCTGCTCAACCCCGACAAGGGCATCCCGACGCGCGCGCGCTGCGCCGAGTACGGCAAGATGCATGTGCGCGGCGGGCTGTTGCCGCATCCCGAATTGCCGCGTTTCTGATTTCTCACGAGGCGCGGCGCGCGTTCCGCTATCCATGTTTCTCCGAGTGCGGCGGCGTTAAGCGGCCGGTACAATCGACCGGACAGCCGTCAGAAAGCTGACACAGAAGTCGAAGCCCGAAATCGACGAACTAGCGGAACACCCATGGAACAGGACGACATCGTCGCCGGCTGGTCGGAGAGAATCGCCCGGGCCACGGAATCCGGCACGCTGCTGCGCATCCGCGGCGGCGGGACGAAGGACTGGTACGGCCAGACGCTCCAGGGAGAAATCCTCGACACGCGGGCGCATCGCGGGATCATCGAGTACGACCCGGCGGAACTTGTCATCACCGCGCGCAGCGGCACGCCGCTGGCCGAAATCGAAGCGGCGCTCAGAGCGCATAACCAGATGCTGCCGTTCGAGCCGCCGCACTTCGGGCGCAATGCGACACTGGGCGGCTGCATCGCCGCGGGGCTCGCGGGCCCGCGCCGCGCATGGACCGGCGCGCCGCGCGATTTCGTGCTCGGCGCGGTCGTCATGAACGGGCACGGGCAAGTGCTGCATTTCGGCGGTCAGGTGGTGAAGAACGTCGCCGGATATGACGTGTCACGCCTGCTCGCGGGATCGCTCGGCACGCTCGGGCTGATCCTCGAACTGTCGATCAAGGTGTTGCCGCGTCCCGTCGCCGAAGCCACGCTGAAGTTCGACATGCACGCGACCGACGGCGTGCGCAAGCTCAACGAATGGGGCGGCCATCCGTTGCCGATCTGCGGCAGCGCGTGGCGCGACGGCACGCTCGCGCTGCGTCTCGCGGGCGCGGAAGCGGCCGTGAAGACGGCGCGCAATACGCTCGGCGGCGAGGTCGTCGATGCGGTCGAAGCGGACCGTTTCTGGATCGGCATGCGCGAACAGACGGACCCGTTCTTCGCAGTGATCGAACCGCGCTCGGCGTTGTGGCGGCTCGCGTTGCCGTCGATCGCGGAGCCGCTGCATCTGCCGGGCGCGCAACTGATGGAATGGGGCGGCGCGCAGCGCTGGTGGATCACCGATACCGATCCGCAGACCGTGCGCATCAGCGCGAAGCAGGCGGGCGGACACGCGACGATCTTCCGCGCGGGTTCCGCCTACGATCGCAATGCAGGCGTGTTCACGCCGCTGCCCGCGCCGCTGATGAAGATTCATCGTGGATTGAAAGCCGCATTCGATCCGGCGCGCATCTTCAACCGCGCGCGTTTGTATCCCGACTTCTAGGCGCTTCGATGCAAACCAATCTCGCCGATTTCATCCGCGGCACGGCCGATGGCGACGAAGCCGACGCCATCCTGCGCAAGTGCGTGCACTGCGGCTTCTGCACGGCGACTTGCCCGACGTATCAGATACTCGGCGATGAACTCGACGGGCCGCGCGGGCGCATCTATCTGATGAAGCAGATGCTCGAAGGCGCGCCAGTGTCGCGCAGTACGCAACTGCATCTGGATCGCTGTCTCACGTGCCGCAATTGCGAGAGCACGTGCCCATCGGGCGTGCAGTATGGGCGGCTCGTCGAGATCGGGCGCAAGATCGTCGAAGAGAAGGTCGAGCGGCCGATGCGTCATCGCCTGCAACGGCGCCTGCTCGCGAGCTTCCTGCCGAACAGCACGCTCTTCACCCCTGCGATGAAGCTTGGACAGCAGTTCCGCGGCATCCTCCCTCGCAAGTTGCGCGCGAAGATCCCCGTGCCCGAGCGGCCGCTCGCGCCGCCCACGAACAAGCACGAACGCAAGATGCTGATGCTCGCGGGCTGCGTGCAACCGGCGATGATGCCGAACGTCAACACGGCGACGGCGCGCGTGTTCGATGCGCTCGGCATCGAGATCGTCACGGCGCCGTCGGCGGGCTGTTGCGGCGCGATTCGCCTGCATCTCGGCTACAACGAAGACGCGCTCGACGACGTGCGCAACAACATCGACGCATGGTGGCCGTATGTGGAAAGCGGCGTCGAGGCGATCGTGATGAACGCGTCGGGCTGCGGCGCGACGGTGAAGGAATACGCGCATCTGCTGCGCAACGATCCCGCGTATGCGGAGAAGGCGCAGAAGATCGTCGATCTGACGCGCGATCTCGCCGAAATCCTGCCGATGTACGAAGAAGAACTCGTCGCGCTTTCGCGCCGGCGCGGCGTGCATACCGTGGCGTTCCATCCGCCGTGCACGTTGCAGCATGGACAGCAGATTCGCGGACACGTCGAGCATCTGCTGACCGCGCTCGGGCTCGAAGTGCGCCTGCCCGCCGATAGTCACCTGTGCTGCGGATCGGCGGGGACGTATTCGGTCCTCCAGCCGAAGCTCTCGTACACGCTGCGCAATCAGAAGCTCGATCGGCTGGAGAAGCTGGAGCCGCAAATGATCGTGTCGGCGAATGTCGGCTGCATCGCGCATCTGCAAAGCGGCACATCGACGCCCGTCACGCACTGGATTCAACTGCTGGAGCATCTGCTGTACGGTTGAGCGCTTCGTATAATGGCCGGATGGTTCTTTAGGCTGGCTCAGGTATGTCTATCGCTCAACATCTCGAAGAAGTCCATCAACGCATCGCGAAGGCCGCGCAAAGCGCGTCGCGCGATGCGGCCTCCGTCACGCTGCTCGCCGTGTCCAAGACCTTTCCCGCGAACGACGTGCGCGCCGCTTTCGATGCCGGCCAGCGCGCGTTCGGCGAGAACTACGTGCAGGAAGGCATCGCGAAGATCGCGGAGCTGGCCGATCTGCGCGGCGACATCGAATGGCATTTCATCGGGCCGCTGCAATCGAACAAGACGAAGCTCGTCGCCGAGCAGTTCGACTGGGTGCATTCCATCGACCGGCTGAAGATCGCGGAGCGGCTTTCCGCGCAACGTCCCGACGGCACGCCCGCGCTCAACGTCTGCATTCAGGTGAACGTGAGCGGCGAGGCGTCGAAGAGCGGCGTCGAGCCGGAGGAAGCCGCCGCGCTCGCGCATGCGGTCGCCGCCCTGCCCGGCCTCCGCCTGCGCGGCCTGATGGCGATACCCGAGCCCGCCGATACCCTCGACGCGCAACGCGTGCCGCACGCCCGCCTGCGCGATCTGATGAACACGCTGCGCGCCGATGGCCTCGATCTCGACACGCTCTCGATGGGCATGTCCGCCGATCTCGAAGCCGCCGTGCTCGAAGGCGCGACGATGGTGCGCATCGGCAGCGCGATTTTCGGCGCGCGCACTTACACCACCTGACCTCATCTCAACCATGAAAATTGCATTCATCGGCGGCGGCAACATGGCCGCGGCGCTCATCAGCGGTCTCGTCAAGCGCGGCGTCGCGCCGTCCGACATCTACGCCGTCGACATCAACGACGAAGCGCGCGCGCGCACCGCGAAGCAGTTCGGCATCGCGACCGGCGCGGCTGTCGATGTCAAGCTCGCCGGTTACGACGCGATCGTGCTCGCCGTGAAGCCGCAAGTGCTCAAGAGCGTGGCCGAAGCGCTCGCGCCGCATCTGTCGAAGCAGACGATCATCAGCATCGCGGCGGGCATCCGCGCGACGGATCTCTCGCGCTGGCTGAACGGCTACACGCAAATCGTGCGCACGATGCCGAACACGCCCGCGCTGATCGGCATGGGCGTGACGGGTCTCGCCGCGCTGCCCGGCGTGAGCGACGCGGCGAAGGCGCTCAGCAGCGAGGTGCTGGAAGCGGTCGGGACGGCCGTCTGGTTCGACGACGAAGCGAAACTGGACGCCGTCACCGCGATCTCCGGCAGCGGCCCGGCCTACGTGTTCTATTTCATCGAAGCGATGCAGGAAGCGGCGCGCCAGCTCGGCATGGACGAGGAGCAAGGCCGCGCGCTGGCGGTCGCCACGTTCACGGGCGCGGCGCAACTGGCGGCGCAATCGGGCGAGCCGGCGAGCGTGCTGCGCGAGCGCGTGACATCGAAGGGCGGCACGACGGCGGCGGCGCTCGCATCGTTCGATGCGCAGGGCGTGAAGGATGCGATCGTGCGCGGCGCGCTGGCGGCGCAAGCGCGGGCGAAAGAGATGGGGGATGAGCTGGGCGGGGCTTGAGCGGCGGCGCGGCTCGTTGCGATTGTCCGCTTCAGCCGATATAGACGACGTTATCGCGTTCCACGATGTTCTGGCGCACGGGGTCGCGCTCGCTGATGGCCAACAGGTTGGGATTCACCGTGTAAAAATCCGCATAACCCATGCTGGCCAGAAACGCGCGGATCGACTTCGCATCGCTTTTGAGCGTTTCCACCAGCAGAACCGGCGCGCAGCGTTTCAATGTTTCGGTTGCGCCTTTCAACACATCCATTTCCATGCCCTCGACATCGATCTTGATGAAATCGACGCGTTCGAGCTCCAGAGAATCGATGCTGATCATCGGCACCGCAACGCCTTTCTTGGGATCGTACGAAACCTCTTGTCCGACACTCAACGTATTTTCCAACTCGCGCAGTTCCAGACTTCCGAAACTTCCAGGCGAATAATAATCCGGCTGCGGAATGATGATCCGGCCGACCGATTCGCCAAGCGCCGTGAGTTTCGCGCGCGCGTTCAGGCAATTATTGATCGCGAGATTGCCGGCCAGCGCGTAGTACACGATTTCCTGAGCCTCGAAGCTCAGCACATTGCCCCAACCGTACATCCGGCGCGCCCATTCGATCGAATGCACGCCGATATTGGCGCCGCCGTCGATCGCAAAGACGCCGTCGCCGAAATACTTGCGGCGCAGCGCAAGCAACTCGAGCACGAACGAGACTTCGCTGGCGTCGAAACTGGATGTACTGAGTAATTGATGACCCACGCCATAAGCAAAATTATCCTGAACGGCGACATCGTTTCGATTAATGATCATGGTGCCGTGATTCGACGCGGCAAGGACGAAAGCAATAGGACGTTCGGGTAAGGACATGGCAGGTATCCATCTTTAAGGAAATGAGGAATCGTGCGGAACCGGCATTCGTGCGCGGGGCGTTGGCGGCTCGTCGTGCAGAGGCCTTAAGCGAGCGCGGTGCGCGTGCCTGCGCGCTATCGTCGCCGCGCGGAAAGCCCTGGGCGTGTGATCGGCTTGTCGAAGGAAGGATCGGTGCTTTCGATATGAATCACCGGGCACCATGGGACGCGTCTCTTTCAGCGTTCCCAGGAATTAATCGTTTGCCTGACTTACGACCTTATCAAAACATAAGGCCGCGAACCCGCGATGTGAACACTTTTGTCGTTCTCAGACTGTTTCGCGGACTGGCATAAGCGGCGAGCTGCCGCTTTGAGCAACGCGCCTTGCGCACGTTGCGACACGCGATCAACGCAAAAGGGATCAATTCGAGAACGCGTAATGCAGCGCAATCCCCGCGAACAACATCCCCCCGAGCCAGTTGTTGTGCTTGAACGCGGCAAAGCACGCCATCCGCTCGCGATTGCGGATCAGCCCGTAGTGATAAACCGCGCAACCCGCTGCCGCGAGCCAGCCGAGCCAGTAGAGCCAGCCATACCCTAGCGCGATGCCGATACCCACATAGATCGCGAGCGTCACGGCGTAGCACAGCATGACGGCCAGCACGTCGTATCGGCCGAACGTGAGCGCCGACGTGCGGATGCCGATCTTGATGTCGTCGTCGCGATCGACCATCGCGTACTCGGTGTCGTAGGCGACCGACCAGAACACGTTCGCCGCGAGCATGATCCACGCGAGCATCGGCACATGGTTTTGCACGGCGGCGAAGGCCATCGGAATGCCGAAGCCGAACGCGATGCCGAGATACGCCTGCGGGATCGCGAAGAAGCGCTTGGTGAACGGATACGTGCCCGCGACGAACAGCGCGAACACCGACAACTCCTTGGTGAGCGTGTTGAGCGGCAGAATCAGCAGGAACGCGACGAGCGCGAGCGCCGTCGCGAGCGCCACCGCTTCCCACGCCTTGATCTTGCCCGACGTGATCGGCCGCTCGGCGGTGCGCTTCACGTGGCGGTCGAAATCGCGGTCGGCGTAGTCGTTGATCGCGCAGCCCGCCGAACGCATCAGGATCGTGCCGATCGTGAAGATGACGAGCAGCATCGGCGACGGACGGCCATCGGATGCGATCCACAATGCGTTGAGCGTCGGCCATAGCAGCAACAGGCTGCCGATGGGCTTGTCGAGGCGCACGAGGCGCATGTAGAGCGGAAGACGGGCGAGCATGGCGGAGGTCGATGCAGAGAAACGCGGTCCGGCTATTTTAGATCAGCGCGTTCGTTCATCCTCAAAAGCGAAAACCCCGCATGAGAGCGGGGTTTTATCGCTTCGCAACCGAAGAAGTATCAGGCCAGCATCGCGCGCAGCATCCACGCGGTCTTCTCGTGCGTCTGCATGCGCTGCGTGAGCAGGTCGGCGGTCGGCTCGTCGTTGGCGGCTTCGGTCGCCGGGAAGATCTCGCGCGCCGTGCGCACCACCGCTTCCTGACCTTCCACCAGTTGGCGGATCATCTCTTCGGCAGCCGGCACGCCGTCCGCTTCCGGAATCGACGACAACTTCGCGAACTCCTTGTAGCTGCCCGGCGCATGCACGCCCAGAGCGCGAATGCGTTCCGCGATCGAATCGACGGCGAGCGCGAGTTCGGTGTATTGCGTTTCGAACATCAGATGCAGCGTGTTGAACATCGGACCCGTGACGTTCCAGTGGAAGTTGTGGGTCTTCAGATAGAGCGTGTATGTATCGGCCAGCAGCCGTGACAGCCCGTCGGCGATCTTCTTGCGGTCTTTGTCGCTGATGCCGATATTGACGGCAGGTGCAGTGCCTTTCTTCGCCATGATGACTCCGTGAGAGAGTGATTCGAACGGTGCGAGCGCCGCGTGCATCGCCTTGTCGCGCGGCGCTTCGAGCGCTCGACAGTTTATCTTAGAGAAACGGGGAACGCTTTATCGTGACAAGACTTTCGAGCGTCTTGACGATCTTCAGGCGCCGACTACACCGCTCGCGACGACGAGTCCATAGCCCATCGCGACGATGCCGAAAGCAAGCGCGACGCGCATCGTGCGCGACGCGTGACGGCTGGATGCTTCGATATGCTCGACCGCCTGTGCGATGTGATTCAACGCTTGCGACATGATGGTTTCTCCCGTTGTGGTCTTGGAACCGATAGAGGGAGCTTACAGAGAACTATCGAAATTTATAATTTGATTAATTTTATTTATTCGATAGTCATGCGCGGCGGGATTCTGAAGTCGGATCGAACGAACTACTTAGATAGCCTAAATAATCGGCAAAAAAGAGAGGAAAGTCAGAAGCGCTGTGTTCGTCAGAACCACAGCGCATCCAATCGCGCAAACATCGTCAGTTCACCGCCACCGGCATATCCAGCTTCCTGACGCCCGGCAAATCGCAATTGGCGATCGCTTCGGAGATCGCGTCGATGGCCGGCATGCGTGTGAAGCTCTTGCGCCACGCGAGCACGACACGCCGGTCCGGCACCGGCTCATCGAACGGCACGTAACTGAGCAGACCGGAATCGATGCCCCCCGCGTGCGGCCGCACCTCGCTCACCGACATGCGCGGCAGCACCGTGATACCGACGCCGCTCGCCACCATATGACGGATCGTCTCCAGCGAGGAGCCTTCAAACGTCTTCTGGATGCCGTCCGCGTTCTGCGAGAAGCGCATGAGTTCGGGGCACACGCCGAGCACGTGATCGCGGAAGCAATGACCGCTTCCGAGCAGCAACATGGTTTCCTGCTTGAGATCGTCCGGATCGATCTTCGCGCGGTTCTCCCACGCGTGTCCGGAAGGCATCGCGACGACGAACGGCTCGTCGTAGAGCGCGCGCACCATCAGGCCGGTTTCGGGGAACGGCAGCGCCATGATCGCGACATCGATTTCGCCCTGCTTCAGGAGCTCGATCAGCTTGAGCGTGTAATTCTCCTGGAGCATGAGCGGCATCTGCGGGACCGACTTGATCATCTGCTTGACGAGCGTGGGCAGCAGATACGGTCCGATGGTGTAGATCACGCCGAGGCGCAGCGGTCCGACGAGCGGATCCTTTCCCTGCTTGGCGATTTCCTTGATGGCGAGCGTCTGTTCGAGCACGCGCTGCGCCTGCGTCACGATCTGCTCGCCGATAGGCGTCACGCTGACTTCGCTCGTGCCGCGCTCGAAGATCTGCACATTGAGTTCGTCTTCGAGCTTCTTGATTGCCACCGACAACGTCGGCTGGCTGACGAAGCACGCCTCGGCCGCGCGACCAAAATGCCGCTCGCGCGCGACCGCGACGATGTACTTCAGTTCAGTGAGGGTCATTGGCGGCCAATGAAATACGTTGATTCAATAGGTTTGAGTTATACACCTGCCAACCGTCGTTCGACAACTTCTGCCGATTCGCCGGCCCGCGTCGGTTAAATAGGGACCGACATGACCCGCGCGAGTTCAGTCAGGCCTTCAAATAGTGCTCCCTCGCGCCCAGCCAGCGTGCGAGGTGCCGCGTGACCGCGTCGGGGAATTGCGCGAGCATCTGATCGGCGGCGGCGCGCGCCGGCTCGATCAGCCAGCCATCGTTTTCGAGACTCGCGAAACGCAGCATCGCTTCGCCCGATTGCCGCGCGCCGAGAAACTCGCCGGGTCCGCGAATTTCGAGATCACGGCGAGCGATCTCGAAGCCGTCGGTCGTCTCGCGCATGGTTTTCAGGCGCGCGCGCGCGGTCTGCGATAGCGGGTTCGCATACATCAGCACGCACACGGACGCCGCGCTGCCCCGCCCCACGCGACCGCGCAACTGATGCAACTGCGCGAGGCCGAAACGCTCCGCATGCTCGATCACCATCAGCGACGCGTTCGGCACGTCCACGCCGACTTCGATCACCGTCGTCGCGACGAGCAATTGCACTTCGTTGCGCGAGAACGCGTCCATCACCCCCGCTTTTTCCGCGGGCGCGAGCCGTCCGTGAACCAGACCGACGCGCAGTTCGGGCAGGGCGGCGACCAGCGTCTCGTAAGTCTCGACAGCCGTCTGCAACTGCAGCGTCTCGCTCTCCTCGATCAGCGGACAGACCCAGTACACCTGGCGTCCGGTCAGCGCCGCTTCGCGAACACGGCCGATGATCTCGTCGCGCCTGCCGTCCGACACCACTTTGGTGAGAATCGGCGTGCGGCCGGGCGGCAGTTCGTCGATGGTCGAGACGTCGAGATCCGCGTAGTAGGTCATCGCGAGCGTGCGCGGGATCGGCGTCGCGGACATCATCAGTTGATGCGGCTGAAAATCGCGCGCGCCGTCCGCCGCATTGAGCGCCTTCGCGCGCAAGGCGAGCCGCTGCGCGACGCCGAAGCGATGCTGCTCGTCGACGATCACGAGTCCGAGGCGCGCGAATTCCACTGCATCCTGAATGATCGCGTGCGTGCCGATGACAAGCTGCGCCGTGCCGAGCGCCGCCGCCTCGGTCGCTGCGCGCTTTTCCTTCGCCTTCAGGCTGCCCGCGAGCCACGCGACCGTGACGCCGAGCGGCTCCAGCCAGCCGCGCAGTTTGCGCGCGTGCTGCTCCGCGAGGATTTCGGTCGGCGCCATGAGCGCGGCCTGATAGCCCGCGTCGATGGCCTGTGCCGCGGCCAGCGCCGCGACGATCGTCTTGCCGCTGCCGACATCGCCTTGCAAGAGACGCTGCATCGGATGCGCGAGCGTCAGTTCACCCGCGATTTCGGCGACCACGCGCTGCTGCGCCCCGGTCAATGCGAACGGCAAGGCGCGCAACAGCTTCACGACGAGCGACGCGTCATCGTCCGGCAGGCGGCGCGGCATCGCGGGCGCGGCGCGCGTGCGCCGTTCCTCGTGCGCGCGCTTGAGCGACAGTTGCTGCGCGAGCAATTCCTCGAACTTGATGCGCGTCCACGCCGGATGCGTGCCGTCGATGAGCGCGGTTTCATCCGAATCCGCGCGCGGATGATGCAGCGTCTTCACGGCGTCGAGGAGGCCTGGCACGTTCAGCGGCGCGAGATGCGCGCGCGCGATCGGCTCGGGCAGCAGTTCCGGCAGCGACACGCGCGAAATGGCGGAATCGATTGCCTTGCGCAGATAAGCCTGCGAGATGCCCGCCGTCGACGGATAAACCGGTGTGAGCGCTTGCGGCAGCGGCGCGCCGTCATCGACGGGACGCACGGCTGGATGCACCATTTCCATGCCGAAAAAGCCGCCGCGCACGTCGCCGCGCACGCGCAGGCGCACGCCGATGGCCATCTGCTTGACCTGCGAGCCGTAGAAGTTGAGAAAGCGCAGCGTGAGTTCGTCGCCGGCGTCGTCGTTGATCTTCACGAGCAATTGTCGACGCGGCCGATACGCGATCTCGTTGTCGAACACGACGCCTTCGGTCTGCGCGATATCGCCCGGAATCAGTTCGCCGATGGGCGTGAGCGAGGTTTCGTCCTCATAGCGCATCGGCAGATGCAGCACGAGATCGATGTCGGATTTCAGGCCCAGCTTCGCGAGCTTGTCCGCCGTCCTGACGACGGGTTTCGGCTTCTTCTCGGCGCTTTCGGCCGTCTTTGCCCGCTTGGGCGCGACAGGCGCTTCGGCTTCGTCCGCAGTCGGGAGCGCATCGGTCGGGGAAGCCAGGCGGCGGTCGGACAAGGGCATTGACTCTCTTCGCAAGTACAATATGAGGTTTGTTCGGCGCGTTTCCCGTGTCGTTCGCGCTTCGTTCACGCCATGTTCACGCTTTCCGATTTCGATTTTAATCTGCCGCCCGAGCTGATCGCGCAGAGCGCGCTCGCCGAGCGCAGCGCGAGCCGCCTGCTCGAGGTGGACAACCGCGCCACGCCCGCTACGCTGATCGACCGGCGTTTCTCCGAACTGCCCGATCTGATCGCGCCGGGCGATCTTTTGGTGTTCAACGATACCAAAGTCCTGAAGGCGCGCTTCTTCGGCCAGAAGGCCAGCGGCGGGCGCGTCGAGGTGCTGGTCGAGCGGCTGACCGGCGCGACCACGGCGCTCGCGCAGATTCGCGCGAGCAAGAGCCCGGGTGAAGGCACCACGATCCGCCTCGCCGATGCATTCGATGTGACCGTCGGCGAACGCGTCGAGCCGTTCTACACGCTGCACTTTCCGGCCGAATGCCTGACGCTCATCGAGCAATACGGGCGCTTGCCGCTGCCGCCGTATATCGAGCACGACGCCGACGCCTACGACGAAACGCGCTATCAGACGGTGTATGCGGCGAATCCGGGCGCGGTGGCCGCACCGACTGCCGGCCTGCATTTCGACGACGCGCTTTTCGCCGAGCTCGATGCACGCGGCGTCGAGCGCGCGACGCTGACGCTGCACGTCGGCGCGGGCACGTTCCAGCCGGTGCGCGTGGAGAACATCGCCGAGCACAAGATGCACAGCGAGTGGTACGACCTGCCGCAATCGCTCGTCGATCGCATCGCGGCGGTGAAGGCGCGCGGCAATAGCGTCATCGCGGTCGGCACGACGTCGATGCGCGCACTCGAAGCCGCCGCGCGCGATGCGGCTCAAGCCGGCCAGCCGCTCGCGGCGACGCAGGCCGAAACCGATATCTTCATCACGCCGGGCTACGGATTTCGCGTCGTCGACCGGCTGGTGACGAACTTCCATCTGCCGAAATCGACGCTGCTGATGCTCGTGTCCGCGTTCGCCGGCATGGAAACGATCCGCGATGCGTACAGGCACGCGATCGAGGAGAAGTACCGTTTCTTCAGTTACGGCGACGCCATGCTGCTGACGCGCCGCGACTAGATTTTTAACCAATGCGCTGGACTGTTTTCCAGTGGCAGGAATTCAAATGACCGCAACCCATACCCCGCCCGAGAACGGGCTCAAGTTCGAATTGCTGACGACCGACGGCCAGGCGCGCCGCGGCCGTCTCACGCTCAATCACGGCGTCGTCGAGACGCCGATCTTCATGCCGGTCGGCACTTACGGCACCGTGAAGGCGATCCAGCCGCGCGAACTCGAAGAGATTCGCGCGCAGATCATCCTCGGCAACACGTTCCACCTGTGGCTGCGTCCGGGGCTGGAAGTCATCGGCGCGCACGGCGGCTTGCACAAGTTCATGGGCTGGAACCGGCCGATTCTGACCGATTCGGGCGGCTTTCAGGTGTTTTCGCTCGGCGAACTGCGCAAGATCACGGAAGAAGGCGTCACGTTCGCGTCGCCGATCAACGGTGACAAGCTCTTCCTGTCGCCCGAAGTGTCGATGCAGATTCAAAAGGTGCTGAACTCCGACATCGTCATGCAGTTCGACGAATGCACGCCCTACTCGACCAACGGCATTCCGACTTCGCACAAGGACGCCGCGGATTCGATGCGCATGTCGATGCGCTGGGCGAAGCGCTCCATCGACGAATTCAGCAAGCTCGGCAACCCGAACGCGCTCTTCGGCATCGTGCAGGGCGGCATGTTCGAAGACCTGCGCGACGAATCGCTCGCCGGTCTTTCCGACATCGGTTTTCATGGCCTCGCGATCGGCGGGCTGTCGGTCGGCGAGCCGAAGGAAGACATGATGCGCGTGCTGAATCACATCGGCCCGAAGCTGCCGGCCGACAAGCCGCATTACCTGATGGGCGTCGGCACGCCGGAGGATCTCGTCGCGGGCGTCGCGGCGGGCGTCGATATGTTCGACTGCGTGATGCCCACGCGCAACGCGCGCAACGGCTGGCTCTTCACGCGCTTCGGCGATCTCAAGATCAAGAACGCTACGCACAAGAACTCGATGAAGCCGCTCGACGAAAGCTGCGGCTGCTACACGTGCCAGAACTTCACGCGCGGCTATCTGCATCATCTGCATCGCGTCGGCGAGATTCTCGGCGCGCAACTGAACACGATTCACAACCTGCACTACTACCTGGAGCTGATCGGCGAAGTGCGGGAATCGATCGAAAATCACACGTTCGAAGCGTTCCGCAAGACCTTTGCGGAGAATCGCGCGCGCGGCGTCGATTAAGCCGCGTCTCGAAACGGCGCGGCAAGCATTACAATTGCCTTTCTACCATTTGCGAAAAAATGCCGCGAAAGTCCGGGACATCGAGTCGTAACGGCTTGATGGCAAAGCGCATTCCCGGAGTGTCGCGGCATACGCGAGTGGTAGAATACCGGGCTAATTTCCATTCGAGTTTTTCGAACGTATTTGTGACGTTTTAACGGAGAGACCAACGTGTCGTTCATTTCCAATGCTTATGCACAAGGCCTTACCGCGGGTGGCGCGGAATCGAGCCTGATGAGCTTCCTGCCGCTGATCCTGATGTTCGCGGTGCTGTACTTCATCATGATCCGTCCGCAGATGAAGCGTCAGAAGGAGCATCGCAACATGCTCTCCGCCATGGCCAAGGGCGATGAAGTGGTGACGAACGGCGGCATCGTCGGCAAGGTCACGAAGGTCACGGATGCATACGTGGGCGTCGAAATCGCCGAAGGCACGGAAATCACCATCCAGAAGGCTGCCGTGACGACCATTCTCCCGAAGGGCACGATCAAGTCGCTGTAAGGCCACTCGTTCCACCGCGTCCGGCGCGGCCTCGCTCACCGAGCCGTCCGAGTCTTCACGACCGGCTCATCGCGCATAACGCCGGACGCCCTCTCCTCCGAAGCCAACTTTCCGGTCGGCCATTCCCATGAATCGTTATCCCCTCTGGAAGTATGTCGTGATGCTGGTGGCGCTCGTCATCGGTCTCGTGTACACGCTCCCCAACTTCTTCGGCGAGGCGCCCGCAGTTCAGGTGTCGAGCGGCAAGGCGACGGTCAAGCTCGATTCCTCGACGCTTGCGAACGTCGAAGCCGCGCTCGCCGCGAGCAACATCAAGGCCGACGAAGTCACCTTCGATAACTCGCAGCTGAACGCGAACATCCGCGTGCGCCTGAAGGACACCGACACGCAGTTGCACGTGAAGGATCTTCTCTCGAAGGCGCTGAACGCCGATCCGACCGATCCGCAGTACATCGTCGCGCTGAATCTGCAGAGCGCCTCGCCGCGCTGGCTGACGGCGCTGCACGCGCTGCCGATGTACCTCGGTCTCGATCTGCGCGGCGGCGTGCACTTCTTGCTGCAGGTCGACATGGCCGGCGCGCTCAACAAGAAGCTCGATTCCGATGCCGCCGACGCGCGCACCTATCTGCGCGACCGCAATATCCGCGATGGCGGCGTGAACCGCGTCGGGCAATCGGTCGTCGTGAACTTCTCGGATCAGGCGGGCGCGGACAGCGCGCGCACGCAGCTCCAGACGGGCGTGTCCGAACTGCAATGGACGACGCGCCAGGGCGGCGACGGTTTCCAGGTGGTCGGCACGTTCTCGCCGGACGCGCAGAAGATCGTCGAAGACAGCGCGCTCAAGCAGAACATCACGACGCTGCATAACCGCGTGAACGAACTTGGCGTCGCCGAGCCGGTGATCCAGCAGCAGGGCTCGGACCGCATCGTGGTCGAACTGCCGGGCGTGCAGGATACCGCGAAGGCGAAGGACATCATCGGCCGCACGGCGACGCTCGAAGCGCGCCTGGCCGATCCGGTCAACACCTACATCGGCCCGAACGACGCGGTGCCCCCCGGCGACGAAGCGTTCAAGCAGGGCGACCGCCTCGTGCTCTTGCGCAAGCAGGTGATCTTCACCGGCGACCGCATCATCGACGCTTCGGCGGGCTTCGACGAGCATCAGCGCCCGTCGGTCAATATCCGTCTGGACTCGGCCGGCGGCCGCGCGGTGTCGGCGGTGTCGCGCGACAACATCGGCAAGCCGATGGCCATGGTCCTGTTCGAAAAGGGCAAGGGCGAAGTGCTGACGGTCGCGACGATCCAGTCCGAACTCGGCGACCGCTTCTCGATCACCGGCCAGCCGACGCCGCAAGCCGCCACCGATCTCGCGCTGCTGCTGCGCGCCGGTTCGCTCGCGGCGCCGATGGACATCATCGAGGAACGCACGGTCGGCCCGAGCCTCGGCGCGGACAACATCAAGAAGGGCTTCGATTCGGTGACCTACGGTTTCGCCGCGATCGCCATCTTCATGATCGCGTACTACCTGCTGTTCGGCGTGTTTTCGATGCTGGCGCTGTCGGTCAATCTGCTGTTGCTGGTCGCGGTGCTCTCGCTCCTGCAGGCGACGCTGACCCTGCCGGGCATCGCGGCTATCGCGCTCGCGCTCGGTATGGCGATCGACGCGAACGTGCTGATCAACGAACGTATCCGCGAGGAACTGCGTAACGGCGCGCCGCCGCAGACCGCGATTCAGGAGGGCTTCAAGCACGCCTGGGCGACGATTCTCGACTCGAACGTCACCACGCTGATCGCCGGTCTCGCGTTGCTCGCGTTCGGTTCGGGTCCGGTGCGCGGCTTTGCAGTCGTGCACTGTATCGGCATTCTCACGTCGATGTTCTCCGCGGTGTTCTTCTCGCGCGGGCTCGTGAACCTGTGGTACGGCGGCAAGAAGAAGCTGAAGTCGCTCGCGATCGGTCAGGTGTGGCGTCCGGAAGGCGCGAACGCCGAAGCGGCCGCGGCGGCCTATCTCGCGGCGCAGCGCGGCGACGAATCGCCCGTCGACGAAATCGTGAAGACCGCGAAGGGCAAGACGAAGACGGCAGTGGCCGCGCCGCGCCCGGCGCCTCAGGCGCAGGCGCGCTCGGGCAAGCCGACGGTGCGCCGTCGTTCGGGCCCCGGCATCGATCAACAGAAACCGGGCGAGTCCCGCTGATTCCGCTGAGTCCGGAGAGATAGACAATGGAATTCTTCCGTATTCGCCGCGACTTGCCGTTCATGGAACGCGCGTTGATCTTCAACGTGATTTCGTTCGTGACGTTTCTCGTGGCCGTATTTTTCCTCATGCATCGCGGTCTGCATCTGTCGGTGGAGTTCACCGGCGGCACGGTCGTCGAAGTGCAGTATCCGCAAGCCGCGCAGCTCGAACCGGTGCGCGCGTCGATGTCGAGGCTCGGCTACCCCGACGCGCAAGTGCAGAACTTCGGCACGTCGCAGGATGTGCTGATTCGTCTGCCGCTCAAGCAGGGCCTGACGTCCGCGCAGCAGAGCGATCAGGTGATGACCGCGCTCAAGACCGACAACGCCGAAGTGAAGCTGCAGCGCGTCGAGTTCGTCGGTCCGCAGGTCGGCAAGGAACTCGTGACGAACGGCCTGCTCGCGCTTGCGTGCGTGGTGATCGGCATCGTGATCTATCTGTCGTTCCGCTTCGAATGGAAATACGCGGTGGCGGGCATCATCGCCAACCTGCACGACGTGGTGATCATTCTCGGCTTCTTCGCCTACTTCCAGTGGGAGTTCTCGCTGTCCGTGCTGGCGGCGATTCTCGCGGTGCTCGGCTATTCGGTGAACGAGTCGGTGGTTATCTTCGACCGGATTCGCGAAACCTTCCGCAAGCAGCGCAAGATGACGGTGCGGGAAGTGATCGACCACGCGATCACGAGCACGATGTCGCGAACCATCATCACCCACGGCTGTACGGAAATGATGGTGCTGTCGATGTTCTTCTTCGGCGGCCCGACGCTGCATTACTTCGCGCTGGCGCTGACCGTCGGTATTCTGTTCGGTATCTATTCGTCGGTGTTCGTCGCGGCGGCGCTCGCGATGTGGTTCGGCGTGAAGCGCGAGGATCTCGTGAAGGACAAGAAGGACAAGTTCGATCCAAACGATCCGAACGCGGGCGCGCAGGTTTGAGGCGCACGCACTTCGCAGGGACGTAAAAAAGCGGCCGGTCTTCGCAGACCGGCCGCTTTGCATTGAGGCGTCGAACTTACTGCTTCACACCTTCGGCCTGAATATGCAGCACCGTCTTCAGGCTGAAACCGTACGACTTGCCGTAGTCCATCCCGAAGTCGCCGCGATCGAAGGTGGTCGTCGCTTCCACGCCGCACACTTCCTTCTTCATCATCGGATTCACGAAGCACTTGAAGCTCTCGACCTTCAGGTTGATCGGCTTCGTCACGCCGTGCATCGTCAGCGTGCCGATCACTTCCGAGGGCTGGTCGCCGTCGAACTTGATCGACGTGCCCTTGTACTCGGCCGTCGGATACTTCGCGACATCGAAGAACTCGGCCTTTTGCAGATGCTCGTCCAGCTTCGGATTGCCCGTGTTGACCGACGACAGGTCGATCGTCACGTTCACCGTGCCGGTCTTCGCCGCGCGATCCAGCGTGACTTCGCCGCTGCTCTTGTTGAACTTGCCGCGCCACGTCGACACGCCGCCGAAGTGATCGGCTTCGAAGCTCGGATACGTGTGATTCGGATCGAGCTTGTACGTGTCGGCGGCCATCGCGCCGAACGACAGACCCAGTGCAACCGCGCCCGCGGCGATGATCGAAAGCTTTTTCAAGTTCTTCTCCTGACTAACTAAGTACGCTGAATATGCGTGTGTGACAAAACCGCCGCTCACTTCTTCGCGGCAACGATGTGAAACTTGATGACGACGTCGTCCGCGACGATCGACGTGTCTTTCCATTCGCCCGTCCCGACATCGAACTGGGTGCGCTTGATCGGCAGCGCGCCGTCGAAGGTTTCAGTCGCGCCCTGCTGCGTGACCGTCACAGGAACCGTGACCGTCTGCGACTTGCCCTTGATCGTGATCTTGCCGGTCACGTTGTACTTGTTGCCGCCGGCCGGCGCGATCGCGCTGGAGACGAAGGTCGCCGTCGGAAACTTGGCTGCATCGAACCATTCCGCGCCGCGGACCTGCTTGTTGTAGTCGTCGTCGCCGAGGTCGTAGCTGCCGGTGTCGATCGTGATGTTCGCCGTGCCCGCGGTCGGCTTCGCCGGATCGAAGGCGATCTGCGCGCTGAACTTGTTGAACTTGCCGTCGGTGGGGACGTTCATCTGCTTCGAGGTGGCGATCACCGTGCTCTTGCTTGCATCCACCTGCGCCTGTGCGCCGGCGACAAAAGCAAGCGAAGCCGCCGTAGCCAGCATCCAACGATTGAGTTTCACTTTCATGTGTGCCCTATTCAAACGGTCCGATCGAACAAACCGGTATTGGAAATCATTAGAATGCGATAACAATCAGCCGCCGGGAAACGCCCTGCCAACGGCGAAAAAACAATGCGATGCGCTTACTTGAGGAACGGCAGCATGCGAGCGAGCAAGCCGTCGCGATCGACGAAATGGTGCTTCAGCGCAGCGAGCACGTGCATCACGACGAAGAACAGCAACGTGTAGTTCAGCGCGACATGCACGATGCGCAGCGTCGCCTTCAGCGCCTTGTCCGGACCGATGATCGTCGGCAGCGGCAGCACGCCGAGATAGACCACCTGAATGCCGGCCGCGGAACTGTAGAGATAACCGGACGCGGGAATGACGAGCATCAGCAGGTAGAGCAGAAAATGCGCGAGATTCGCCGCGTTGTGCTGCCAGCGCGGCATGCCGTCGGGCATCGGCGGCGCTTGATGCGTCGCGCGCCAGATGAGGCGCAGAAGCGCGAGCGCGAACACCGTCACGCCGATCCACTTGTGCCACGAGAAGTATTTGAGCTTCGTCGGCGTGAACCCCGGGATGTCGGTCATGATCCAGCCGAGCCAGAAGCCGCACACGATCAACAACGCGATCAGCCAATGCAGCCCGATCGCCGTGGCGCTATAGCGTTGCGCCGGCGGCGTCGCCGCGATGCGAGCGGTGCTTTCCATTTTCCTTTCACCTCATATGTTCGATGTTGCCCTGCCCCGTCGCCAGCCGACGACAGGTGTTCAAGGCCGCCATGCTACATCAACGATAACGAATTGCCAGCGCGCGCGAAAAAGCCCGCACCGAACCCGCAAAGCCAGTCCCGGCGCGGCTTTGCGGGCAATCGAACCATGTTGCGGAGCCTTCGGGTGCCGCGCATGCAACGAACTATTCCACGCGTGCAACGGTCGATGAAGGCGCGAACAAGCGGCGCGATCCGCGCTTGATTCCGGCATCAATGTATTAACGAGCGGAGTGGCGATTTCATTCCGCGCGCACGAAGCATCCCGCCACATCCGTCAGCGACTCGCCATTTGATACCATGCTGTTACTTTTTGTGCTGGCCCACGGCTTGCTAAGCTCCGTCGGAGCCGGCCTTCGCGGCGCCCGACCACTATGCTCGACAAGTCTCGGGCCTCGACCATGAACGCGAACGAACCGGATGACCTCATCGCGTGTCACGAATGCGACGCGCTCTTCCATAAACGTGCGCTGCCTCAGCGCACTTCGGCGAAATGTCCGCGATGCGGATCGCTGCTCTATCGCAGCATCTCGTCGAACCTCGACAAAATCTGCGCGATGACGCTCGCCGCGCTCGTCACGTTCGTGATCGCGCAGGGCTTTCCCATCGTCGAGCTGGACGCGAACGGCCTCACGTCCCAGACCACGCTCATCGGCGCGATCGTCGCGCTATGGAACGAGCAGATGGAGCTGATGGCGGTGCTCGTCTTCTGCTCGACCATTCTGTTTCCGTTGTGCGAACTGCTCGCGCTGCTCTATGTGCTGCTGCCGCTGCGCTCGGGCTACGTTCCGCCGGGCTTCAATGCGCTCCTGCGCGGCATTCAGTTCGTGCGTCCGTGGGGGATGATCGAAGTCTTCATGCTCGGCGTGCTCGTCACGCTCGTGAAGATGGTCAGCATCGCGCGCGTGATTCCCGAAGCGGCGCTCTTCGCGTTCGGCGCGCTGACGCTCATGTTCGCGGTCGTCGTGAGTTTCGATCCGCGCGCGCTCTGGGACATCGCGACCGAGCTCGGCCGGCGCGACGCGACACAGCGCGCGAACGGCCGCAAGCGCATCCCCTCTGAAGCGAGGCAGAAATCGTGAACGATCCGATCGATCCGGCCGATCCGGCCACCGGCGAGCAAGCCAGCGAGACGTACTACACCACGGCGTCGCGCGCGAACGTCGTGTCGTGTCATGCCTGCGGGCTCGTGCAGCCGCTCGCGCGCACCGTCGAGAAGCAACGCTGCACGCGCTGCGACGCGGTGGTGCACCGGCGCCATCCCGACAGTATCGCGCGCACCTGGGCGCTGCTCATCAGCGCGGCGATTCTTTATATTCCGGCGAATCTCTTTCCGATCATGCACACGTCGTCGATTCTCGGCTCCGAGGACGACACCATCATGAGCGGCGTCGCGCTCTTCTGGAACGACGGCGACTATCCGCTCGCCGCGGTGATTTTCGTCGCCAGCATTCTCGTGCCGATGCTGAAGCTCGCCACGCTCGGCTTTCTCACCATCAGCGTGCAGCGGCGCTCCATCTGGAGGCCGCGTCAGCGCACGACGCTCTTTCGCATCGTCGAAGGCATCGGGCGCTGGTCGATGCTCGACGTCTTCGTGATCACGCTCACCATCGCGCTCGTGCGCTTCAAGTCGCTCGCGGTCATCACGCCGGGGCCGGGCGCGCTCGCGTTCGCATCGGTCGTCGTACTGACGATGATCGCGTCCATGCAATTCGACCCGCGCCTCATGTGGGACAACATCGAACCGTCAGGAAAGAGATATGACTAGTGCCCAAGGTCCGATCGACCCGAAGCAGCCGGCGCCGCCGTCAGACAACCCCGGCGACGGCAACAAAGGCAAAGGCGGCGGCCTGCCGCCGAATCTGCCCGATCCCGTGATCGAGCCGCGCAGCCGCTGGCTGCCCTCGCTGGTGTGGGTCATTCCGCTCGTCGCGGCGCTGATCGGCGTGATTCTCGTCGTGAAGACGGTGTCGAGCCGCGGACCGACCGTGACCATCAGCTTCGTGAGCGCGGAGGGCCTCGAACCGGGCAAGACGAAGGTGAAGTTCAAGGACGTCGATATCGGCACGGTCAAGACCATCACGTTGTCGAAGGATCATTCGCGCGTGCTCGTCGATGTTCAGCTCACCAAGGAAGCCACCGATTTCGCCGTCAAGGACACGCGCTTCTGGGTCGTGCGCCCGCGCGTCGCGGCAAGCGGCGTGACCGGTCTGTCGACGCTCCTGTCGGGTGCGTATATCGGCGTCGATGCGGGCAAGTCCACCGACGACCAGACTTACTTCATCGGGCTGGAGACGCCGCCCGCCGTCACTGGCGACCAGAAGGGGCACACGTTCACGCTGCACGGCGAGTCGCTCGGCTCGCTCGATATCGGCTCGCCGGTCTATTACCGGCGCGTGCAGGTCGGGCAGGTCGTCGCGTTCTCGCTCGACAAGGACGGCACCGGCGTCACGCTGCAGGTGTTCGTCACCTCGCCCTACGATCAGTACGTCGGCAGCAACGCGCGCTGGTGGCATGCGAGCGGCGTCGATCTGCGGCTCGATTCGAGCGGCTTCACGCTCAACACGCAATCGCTCGCGACGGTCGTGCTGGGCGGCATCGCGTTCCAGACGCCGCCGAACCAGCAGTCCGGACCACAGGCGCAAAACAACACCACGTTCCGCCTCGCCGGCGATCAGGCCGACGCGATGCGCGATCCCGATGGCCAGCCGGTTCATGTCGTGATGAACTTCAATCAGTCGCTGCGCGGGCTGTCGGTCGGCGCGCCGGTCGATTTCCGCGGCATCGTGCTCGGGCAGGTCACGGGTATCGGCGTTCAATACGATCCGAAATCGCACGCGTTCATGATGCCGGTCACGATCGATCTCTATCCCGATCGTCTCGGCAGACGCGCGAAGCAGGCGCTGCCGGAGCAAGGTACGACGGCGAGTCAGGACATGCTGCAACTGCTCGTGAAGCGCGGTCTGCGCGGACAGTTGCGCACCGGCAACCTGCTGACGAGCCAGTTGTATATCGCGCTCGACTTCTTCCCGAAGGCGCCGCCCGCGAAGGTCAACGTCGCCAACGATCCGCTCGAACTGCCGACCGTGCCGAACACGCTCGACGAACTGCAACTGCAGATCGCCGATATCGCGCGCAAGATCGACAAGATTCCGTTCGACGAAATCGGCACCAACCTGAACGGCTCGCTGAAGAACGCGAACGCGCTCTTCGACAAGCTCGACAAGGAAGTCATGCCGGAAATGCGCGACACGCTCACGCAGGCGAAGAAGACCTTCGGCCAGGCGCAGTCGACGCTGCAATCGGACTCGCCGCTGCAGTCGGACGTGCATCACGCGCTGCAGGAACTCACGCGCACGCTGCAATCGCTCAACTCGCTCGCGGATTATCTGGAACGCCATCCGGAATCGCTCTTGCGCGGAAAATCGGGAGACAAACCATGAAGTTCGGCTCGTTGATATTGACCCTGAGCGCATCGGCGATGCTCGCCGCCTGCGCTTCGCCGGCGAGCCGTTTCTACACGCTCGGCGGCGGCGATGCGCGTCCCGTGCCGTCGACACAGGCGTCGTTCTATTTCGAGCTCGCGCCCGTCGACGTGCCGCAGCAGGTCACGAAGAATCAGTTGGTGGTGCAGACGAGTCCCGCGCAGGTTCGCGTGCTCGAAGATGAGCGCTGGGCGTCGCTGCCCGGCGACGAAGTGCGGCGCGCGCTGTCCGCCGATCTCACGCAGCAGCTCGGCGCGATCGACGTTTATGGCACGCCGCATCCGGAATCGGTGCCGGTTTATCGCGTGAAGGTGAACGTGCGGCGCTTCGAATCCTGGCCCGGCTCGCAGGCTGTGATCGACGCTGTGTGGAGCGTGCGCGCCGCCGGATCGGATACGGTGCTGACGTGCCGGACCGTCGCGCAGGAACGCGTGGACGCAGGTTACGACGCGCTCGTCGAAGGTCATCGCAAGGCGGTCGATACGCTCGCCTCCGCGATCTCCGCGGGCGTGCGCAGCCTGAGCGCGCTCCCTTCGACGACGAGCGCGCCGGTCGCGTCCGCGAAGGGCAAGAACAGCGCGAACGCGAAGCCCGCAGCCGCGCCGGTTCTGCCGTGTCCGTCCACGAACGGCGCGACAACTGCCAGCGCGCAATGATCCACGCCGCGCCGGGCGCGCCTCATGTTGTCGGCAGACGACATCGGCGACGCAAGCCATCTCTAATTTGCCGATGGTTCGTGCGCGCCCGGTTAAGATCGTCGTCGCCCGCATTCCGAATCAAACGTGAAAATTAGATGATGAAACTGATCGGTTCGCATCCCAGCCCGTTCGTCCGCAAAGTGCGGATCGTCATGGCGGAAAAGAAGATCGATTGCGAACTGGTGCTCGAAGACGTCTGGGCATCTGATTCGAAGATCCACGACTACAACCCGCTCGGCAAGGTGCCGTGCCTCATCCTGGACGACGGCGAAGCGGTGTTCGATTCGCGCGTGATCTGCGAGTACGTGGACACGCTTACGCCGGTCGGCAAGTTGCTGCCGCAGGAGCGCCGCGAGCGCACCGAAGTGCGTTGCTGGGAAGCGCTCGCCGACGGCATGCTCGATGCCGCCGTGCTGATCCGTCTCGAAGGCGTCTTGCGCGAAGAAGCGCATCGCAGCGAAAAATGGACGACGCGCCAGCGTCACAAGATCGAGGACGGCCTGCGCGCGATGGCGCGCGGTCTCGGCTCGAAGCAGTGGTGCTCGGCGAACCGCTTCACGCTCGCGGATATCGCGTGCTGCTGCGCGCTCGGTTATCTCGACTTCCGCATGCCCGATCTGAACTGGCGGGACGCGCATCCGAATCTCGACAAGTACTACGCGCGTATCTCGCAGCGGCAATCGTTCGTGGATACCGCGCCGGTCTGATCGCGAGGCCGGAGCGCTGGAATGCCTGCGATTCCTGCGGCGCGGAAGCTTTCAAGCTGCATCTACTACTAGATAGATATTGAATTGCGATACGACTATTCAATGTCCGATGCAGGCGCTTTCTTCCCGAAACACCCGGCCTTTCGCCATATCGACGGACGAAAAGACGGTGTCGGTCGGGAAACTGTCTTGGCTCGTCAAAATCTATCTATTCAGCGATAGATAACCAACCGTGAATTCACTGCTTTCTCACAAGGTTATCCACAGCCTTATCTACCGCCGGAAAGCGTCGGCGATCTCTTCCAGACGCGCGCGCGTCTGAAACAGGCGGCATGCGAGCAGGCTTCCCTGGAACGCGGCGTACAAGGTGCGCGCCGCGGCCTCGGGTTTGCCACCGGCGTCCAGCGTGTCCTGCGCTTCGCCCTCCGCGAGCACTTTCGCCAGCCAGTTTTCGTTCGCCTTGTAGAACGACTGCACGACGTGGCGGACCTTATCCGGCAGCGATTCGATGTCCGCCGAGAGCATGCCGCAGAGGCAAATCTGATTGCCGCCGCCGATGATTCGTCCGAACAACTTCGTATACCGATCGAGCTTCTTGTCGGCGGGGGCGGAGCTGTCGATCGCATAGATCGACGACATCACGTCCGCGCTGTATGCGTTCACGGCTTCGAGCGCGAGATCTTCCTTGGTCGGAAAGTAGTAGTGGATGCTGGAGGTTTTCACGCCGACCAGACCGGACAGGTCGCGATAGCTGAATCCGTTGTATCCGCGCGTCATCAGCAAGGTCTGGGCGTGATCCAAAAGCGCTTCGCGTACCGTGTTCTTGTCCATTTTGTCCGTTTGCCTCATTGCCCATGAAGTCGACGTGCGTAATTTATCTATCACTAGATAGACGGTCAAGCGCTTGTATCAAAAAGTTTTTATCGAAAAGCTTTTATTGAGCCGATGGAAATTAAAAAGCCCTGACCGAAGTCAGGGCTTGTCGTCCGATCGCTGCCGGCGATGCTAGCGCGCGGCGGAAAGCGCCGCTGTTTGCGTCGATTCCCGCCCCGCCGCCGCATGCTCGATGATGCCGCCGCCCAGACACACATCGCCCTGATAAAGCACGGCGGACTGTCCCGGCGTGACGGCCCATTGAGCGTCATCGAAATGAAGAGCGAAGCGGCCGTCGTCCGCATGCGCGAAGCGGCACGCCGCGTCCTGCTGCCGATACCGCGTCTTGGCGCCGCACGCCGCGCCCTCTTCAGGCGCAAAGCCCGCGACCCAGCTCGTATTGCCCGCGACGAGCGTCGGCGACAGAAGCCACGGATGATCGTGGCCCTGCACCACGTAGAGCGTGTTCATCGTCATGTCCTTGCCGGCGACGAACCACGGCTCGCCACTGCCGTCCTTTGCGCCGCCGATGCCGATGCCCTTGCGCTGCCCGAATGTATAGAACGCCAGCCCGATATGCTCGCCGACGACCTTGCCGTCGGGCGTCTTCATCGGACCGGGTTTGGTCGGCAGATAGCGGTTCAGGAATTCGCGGAACGGACGTTCTCCGATGAAGCAGATGCCGGTCGAATCCTTTTTCTTCGCGTTCGGCAAGCCGATCTGCGCGGCGATCTCGCGCACTTTCGTCTTCGGCATTTCGCCGAGCGGGAACAGCGTCTTCGACAGTTGCGCCTGATTCAGCCGATGCAGAAAGTACGACTGGTCCTTGGTCGAATCGGTGGCCTTGAGCAACTGGAAGAGCCCGTCCTGCTCGCGCACGCGTGCGTAATGGCCCGTCGCGATGGTTTCCGCGCCGAGCGACATCGCGTGATCGAGGAACGCCTTGAACTTGATTTCGGCGTTGCAGAGCACGTCCGGATTGGGCGTGCGGCCCGCCGAATACTCGCGCAGGAACTCCGCGAACACGCGGTCCTTGTACTCGGCGGCGAAGTTGACCGCCTCGACGTCGATGCCGATCAGATCCGCGACCGACACCACGTCGATCCAGTCCTGCCGGGTCGAGCAGTATTCGCCGTCGTCGTCGTCTTCCCAGTTCTTCATGAAAAGGCCGACGACATCGTAGCCCTGTTCCTTCAACAGCCATGCCGTCACGGACGAATCCACGCCGCCCGACATGCCCACTACCACTCTTCGCTTGCTCATAGGGATATCACGCCCGCACCACCGGCGCGACCGAATGCGTATGAATGAAATCGAGCGGCACGCGCCGCCCGGATAAATAGTCGTCGACACACTTCATCACGAGCGCCGTCCGATGCCGCTCGACGGCCGCACGCAACTCGTCGGCGGTGAGCCACATCGCGCGCACGATGCCTTTATCGAGAGAACGACCGGTTTCTTCGCCCAACGATTTGCCGCAGAACGTGAACCGCAGATACGTGACGTCGCGGCCCGGTCGCGCGAAGTGCGTCATATACGCGCCGACGAGCGCCTCGGGCTCGAAGCGATGCGCCGTTTCTTCCAGCGTCTCGCGGATCACCGCTTCGACGAGCGTTTCGCCCGCTTCGAGGTGACCGGCCGGTTGGTTGATTCGCAGCCCTGCGGACGTGTGCTCTTCGATGACGAGAAATTTTCCGTCCCGCTCGACGATTGCCGCCACCGTAACGTGCGGGGCCCAAGTGTCTGATTTCATGGCGAGATATTTTACCGTCCCGGCGACGATCCCGCGCGTCCCGTTCTAGGGGTAAGCGCTGACGTGGGGCGGATGGAACAAGTGCCGGATCGGATCCTTGCGGGTGCAATCTTCGGTTACAGTTGCGATAGCCGTTAGTTCCAGCATTTGAAATAACTACTCAGCCTTAAGCCTTCCTAACCCTTCCCCGGGGCGAATAGGGCAACAAAGACAGGAGGATTTGAAGATGCACATCGGAGTGCCTGCTGAAACGCGGGCGAACGAGGCGCGCGTCGCCGCTACGCCCGAAACGGTCAAAAAGCTCGTCACGCAAGGACATCGCGTTTCCGTCCAGAGCGGCGCGGGCTTGCCGGCAAGCTATATCGACGATGCCTTCGCACAAGCGGGCGCGGATCTCGTCGATGCGGCCACGGCCTTTTCCGCCGAAATCGTCCTCAAGGTGCAATCGCCGAGCGAAAGCGAACTGGCGATGCTCAAACCGGGCGCCGTGCTCATCGGCATGCTCGATCCCTTCAACACTGAAAACACCGCGCGGCTCGCGTCGTCGGGCGTCACCGCGTTCGCGCTCGAAGCCGCGCCCCGCACCACGCGCGCACAGAGTCTCGACGTGCTCTCGTCGCAGGCGAACATCGCCGGGTACAAGGCCGTGCTGATCGCCTGCCAGTATTACCAGCGCTTCATGCCGATGCTGATGACCGCCGCCGGCACCGTCAAGGCGGCGCGCGTGCTGGTGCTCGGCGCGGGCGTCGCGGGCTTGCAGGCGATCGCCACGGCCAAGCGTCTCGGCGCGGTCGTCGAAGCATCCGATGTGCGTCCGGCTGTGCGCGAGCAGATCGAATCGCTCGGCGGGAAGTTCGTCGATGTGCCCTTCGAAACCGATGAAGAACGCGAGGCTGCGGTCGGCGTCGGCGGCTATGCGCGTCCGATGCCGCCAAGCTGGCTCGCGCGGCAGGCGGCGCAGGTGCACGAACGTGCGAAGGCGGCGGATATCGTCATCTCGACGGCGCTGATTCCCGGCCGTCCCGCACCGACGCTCATCTCCATCGAAACGGTCAAGCACATGAAGCCGGGTTCCGTGATCGTCGATCTCGCCGCCGGTCGCGGACCCGAGTTCGAGGGACGGAAAGGCGGCAACTGCCCGCTCACCGAAGTCGATCAGGTGGTGATGAAGCACGGCGTGCATATCGTCGGCCACACGAATCTCGCTTCGATGGTCGGCGCCGATGCCTCCGCGCTCTACGCCCGCAATCTTCTGGACTTCCTGAAGCTCATCATCACCAAGGAAGGCACGCTCAACATCGACCTCGCGGACGACATCGTCGCGGCCACGCTCCAGTGCCGCGATGGGCAAGTCACGCGTGCGGCCGCTTAACGCCGATACGGAGACGCACATGGATGTCATCAATCACACGGTGATCAACCTCATCATCTTCGTGCTGGCCATTTACGTCGGCTATCACGTCGTGTGGAACGTCACGCCTGCGCTGCATACGCCGCTGATGGCCGTGACCAACGCGATTTCGGCGATCGTCATCGTCGGCGCGATGCTCGCGGTCGGCCTCACGGTCGGTGTCGCGGGCAAGTTCTTCGGCACGCTCGCCGTGCTGCTCGCGGCGGTGAACGTGTTCGGCGGCTTTCTCGTCACACGGCGAATGCTCGAGATGTTCAAGAAGAAAGAGCCGAAGAAGCTTGCGGTCAAGGAGGGCGCGTAAATGAGCCTCAACGTCGTCACCCTTCTGTATCTCGTCGCCTCGGTGTGTTTCATCCAGGCGCTCAAGGGCTTGTCCAATCCGAAGACCGCGCGTATCGGCAACACGTTCGGCATGGCGGGCATGGCAATCGCCATTCTCACCACGCTCGCGCTGATCGTTAAGCAGGCCGCTTATCTCGAGGCGAATCTGGCGCTCGGGCTATCGCTGCTGTTCGTCGCGCTGATCGTCGGCGGCGGTGCGGGCGCGTACATCGCGGCGAAAGTCGAGATGACGAAGATGCCCGAGCTCGTCGCGGCGATGCACTCGCTGATCGGTCTCGCGGCGGTGTGTATCGCGTACGGCGTGGTTGCGGAGCCGGCCGCGTTCGGTCTCGCCCCGCTCGGCGAGCCGATTCCGTATGGCAATCGCGTCGAGTTGTTCATCGGCACGTTCGTCGGCGCGATCACGTTCTCGGGCTCGGTCATCGCGTTCGGGAAGCTGTCCGGCAAGTACAAGTTCCGGCTGTTTCAGGGCGCGCCGGTCGTGTACTCGGGGCAGCATCTGATCAATCTGCTGCTCGCCATCGCGATGATCGGCTTCGGCGTGATCTTCATGCTCACCGAGTCGTGGCTGCCGTTCATCATCATGACGATCATCGCGTTCGCACTCGGCGTGCTGATCATCATTCCGATCGGCGGCGCGGACATGCCGGTGGTCGTGTCGATGCTCAACTCGTACTCGGGCTGGGCGGCGGCGGGCATCGGCTTCTCGCTGAACAATCCGATGCTGATCATCGCGGGGTCGCTGGTGGGTTCGTCGGGTGCGATTCTGTCGTACATCATGTGCAAGGCGATGAACCGGTCGTTCTTCAACGTGATTCTCGGCGGCTTCGGCGGCGAGGCGGGCGGTGCTTCTGCGGGCGGCTCGACGGAGCAGCGTCCGGTCAAGTCCGGTTCCGCCGATGACGCCGCGTTCATGCTCGGCAATGCGGAAAGCGTGGTGATCGTGCCGGGTTACGGTCTTGCCGTGGCGCGCGCGCAGCACGCGCTGAAGGAGCTGACGGACAAGCTCGTCGAGAAAGGCATCGATGTGCGGTATGCGATTCACCCGGTCGCGGGGCGCATGCCGGGTCACATGAACGTGCTGCTGGCCGAAGCCGAAGTGCCGTACGAGATGGTGCACGAGATGGAGGACATCAACAGCGAGTTCGGTCAGACGGATGTGGTGCTCGTACTCGGGGCGAACGATGTGGTGAACCCTGCCGCGAAGACCGATCCGAAGTCCGTTATCGCCGGGATGCCGATTCTCGAAGCGTACAAGGCGCGGACGATCATCGTGAACAAGCGGTCGATGGCGGCGGGTTATGCCGGACTCGATAACGAACTGTTTTATATGGACAAGACGATGATGGTGTTCGGGGACGCGAAGAAGGTGGTGGAGGACATGATGAAGGCGGTGGAATAACCACCCGCCTGGTCCGACAGCCGCGCCCCGGTGGATTCCGGGCGCGGCTGCAAGGTCAAAGGCCTGTACTTAATCTGCTGCCCGCCAGTGATCCGGATTGCCCTTATCCGTTTTTCTCACACGAGCGACCAAAGGTTTATGGCCGTTGGCTCGCGCGGCCTTTATCGCTTCCGCTTGCGTTCTGTAGTCCACGGTGGTCAGTCGTAGCGTGGCTGAGAGTTCGAGTGCGTAGCCTTCGATTGCTCCCTCGCGATGCTTCGGAAGTGGTTCAACGTACACGTTCGGCATGGAATCTCCTTTGATTGGCGGGTTTCGCCAAATCAGACTCTGGAGATCTGGCCGTTGTAGCAACAGACGAACTTTCCGAATTCGGCACGACGGAAACGATCGGCCGACGATTCGTATCCGTCGCCATCGCGAAAGGCGCGGGTTTGTCTGCATCGAGCGACGACGTCCGGGCCCATTGAAGCACGCGCGTACAATACCGCCTTTAAACGTCCCTCAAAGTAGCTCATGTCCTCCCCACTCTTCGACTGGTTTGTCCCCTGCCCGCGCGGTCTCGAAGCGCCGCTCGCCGCCGAGCTTTCGGAGATCGGAGAGCGTCATGTGGCGAACGCGCCGCTGTCGGGCGGCGGATCGCTGATCGTCGGCGCGCAAGTGCCCGGCGGCGTCCACTTCCGGGGCGGCTGGGTCGCGGGCATGGCGGCGAACCTGCATTCGCGCATCGCGAGCCGCGTGCTCCTGAAAGTCGCGCAAGGCCCGTATCGCAGCGAGCAGGACATCTATGAACTCACGCATCGCCAACGCTGGGAGCAATGGTTCACGCCCAGCCAGACGATGCGCGTCGATCTCACCGCGATCAAATCGCCGGTGAAGAGCCTCGAATTCACGACGCTGCGCGTGAAAGATGCAGTTTGCGATCGCCTGCGCGACGTCGCCGGCGCGCGTCCGAGCATCGATACCGCGCAGCCCGACGTCCGCGTGTTCGCGTTCCTCACGGTGAACGAGTGCACGCTCTATCTCGACACCTCCGGCGAACCGCTCTTCAAGCGCGGCTGGCGCCTGGACAAAGGCGCCGCGCCGCTACGCGAAAATCTCGCGGCCGGCATCCTGCGCCTCACCGGCTGGACGCCCGGCACGCCGCTTTTCGATCCGATGTGCGGCAGCGGCACCTTCCTCGCCGAAGCGGCGCAAACCGCGCTCAACATCGCGCCGGGCAACGACCGGCGCTTCGGCTTCGAAAAGCTGAAGCCGTTTCATCCGGGCATGTGGCAGAAGCTCAAGACGGCCGCCCTCGAACAACGCCGTGCCTCCCGCGCCACGCAAGCCGAGCTGAGCATCTTCGGCAGCGACATTTCCGGCGACATGCTCGAAAAGGCGCGCGCGAACCTCGGCCGCGCGGGCATCACCGATTTGTCGCTCAAGCAGATCGACGCCCGCAACATGGTCCCGCCCACCGACGCGCCGGGCATCCTCCTCGCGAATCCGCCGTACGGCGAACGGATCGAAGTGCGCGGGCGCGGTCCGCGCGGCGAGATCCGCGATACGCCGCGCTCCCGCCGCGAAGACGACGACGCATTCGCGCGCGCGCAGCCCGATCCGGCCGACACGGAATTCTTCGTCTCGTTCGGCAACGCGCTGAAGCAGCGCTTTCCCGGCTGGCGGGCGTACGTGCTCACGTCCGACCGCAAGCTGCCGGGCCTGTTGCGGCTGCGTGAATCGACGAAGACGCCGCTTTTCAATGGCGCGCTCGAATGCCGCCT
This sequence comes from Caballeronia jiangsuensis, assembly GCF_046030135.1. Classification (NCBI taxonomy): domain Bacteria; kingdom Pseudomonadati; phylum Pseudomonadota; class Betaproteobacteria; order Burkholderiales; family Burkholderiaceae; genus Caballeronia; species Caballeronia jiangsuensis. The sequence continues at coordinate 45,162 of NZ_JAQQDB010000010.1, read as the reverse complement.
GTTCCGCTTCGATCTGATCGCGGGCAGCGTGCGCAATCGTCCCGCCGGCGAATGAACCGCGCCGCCGTCCGCGCCGCCGTCCGCGCCGCCTTCGAAACAAGTATGCGGCGGCGGCGCGCGTGAAACCATTCGGCCGAATGGCATAGGCCGATTTACGGGCAATACGGCGTCGTCCCGGATGCGTTTCGGCCTATGCCGAATGGCCAGATGCCGTGATCGCGAAGCCGGCGCTACAATCGGCGCATGAACTCACCGACCGAACTCGCCAGCCCCATCGCCGTCGATATTTACCGCACGCGCCGCGAGCGCGTTCTCGCCGCGCTGCGTGCACGAGGCGGCGGCGTCGCCATCGTGCCGACCGCGCCGGAAGTCATGCGCAATCGCGACACGGACTACCCTTTCCGGCACGACAGCTACTTCTACTATCTGACGGGCTTCAACGAACCCGAGGCGACGCTCGTCCTGAACGCGAGCGCGAAGGAAGGCGAGCCCGCATCGATCCTCTTCTGCCGCGAGAAAAACGCGGAACGCGAAACGTGGGAAGGCTTTCGCTTCGGCCCGGACGCCGCGCGCGACGCCTTCGCTTTCGACGCCGCGTTCCCCATCAACGCGCTCGACGAGGAAATGCCCCGGCTCATCGCCGACAAGCCCGCGCTGCACTACGCGCTGGGCACGTCGGAAGAACTCGATGCGCAAGTGCGCGACTGGCTTGCCGCCGTGCGCGCGCAGAGCCGCAGCGGCGTGCGCGCGCCCGCCAGCGCGGAGCATTTGCTGCCGATTCTCGACGAGATGCGCCTCGTGAAAGACGCGCATGAAATCGCCATCATGCGCCGCGCGGCATCGATTTCGGCCGAAGCGCACCGCCGCGCGATGCGCGCATGTCGCCCCGGCATGCGCGAGTACGAGATCGAAGCGGAGCTGCTTTACACATTCCGCCGACACGGCGCGCAGGCGCCGGCATACGGATCGATCGTCGCGGCGGGGGCGAACGCCTGCGTGCTGCACTATCCGGCGGGCAACGCGATCGCGCGCGACGGCGACCTGATCCTCATCGACGCTGCGTGCGAACTCGACGGCTACGCATCCGACATCACGCGCACGTTCCCCGCGAGCGGCCGCTTCACGCCCGCGCAGCGAGCGCTCTACGACATCGTGCTCGCGGCCCAGGCTGCAGCCGTCGATGCGACGCGCCCCGGCGTGAGCTTCGACGCACCGCATCAGGCGGCGTTGAAAGTGTTGTCGCAAGGATTGCTCGATACCGGCATCCTCGACAAGACCAAGTTCGGCAGCGTCGAAGACGTCCTCGCGCAACGCGCCTACGCGCGCTTCTACATGCATCGCACGGGGCACTGGATCGGCATGGACGTGCACGACGCGGGCGAATATCGCGAGGCCGACGGCCCGCTCGACGAGCAAGGCGCGCGTCCCTGGCGCATGCTCGCCCCCGGCATGGCGCTCACGGTCGAACCGGGTCTCTACGTGCGCGCCGCCGAAGATGTGCCGGAGCAGTACTGGAACATCGGCATCCGCATCGAGGACGACGCCATCGTCACGGAAAGCGGCTGCGAGCTGATCACGCGTGAGGTGCCCGTCGCCGCCAACGAGATCGAAGCGCTGATGCGCGATTCAAACGCAAACTGAACATGAGCGACGTCCAAGGCATCGAACCGCATTTCAACTACGACATCGCCATCGTCGGCGCGGGGCCGGTCGGGCTCGCGCTCGCCGGCTGGCTCGCGCGGCGCAGCGCGACATCGCGGCTCTCCATCGCGCTCATCGATGCGCGCACGCCCGATGCCGCCGCCAGCGATCCGCGCGCGCTCGCGCTGTCGCACGGCAGCCGCGTGATGCTCCAGCCGCTCGGCTTCCCCGGTGACGCCACGCCGATCCGCCGCATTCACGTGTCGCAGCGCGGACACTTCGGCCGCACGCTGATCGAGCACGACGAGCACGAATTGCCCGAACTAGGCTATGTGGTGCGCTACGGCTCGCTCGTCGGCGCGCTCGCCGATGCGGTGCGCTCGACCAACGTCGATTGGTGCACAGATACCTCCGCCCTCGCGCCGCTGCAGGATCACGACGGCGTCACGCTGCCGCTGCAGTCGCCGGGCGGCGAACGCACTATCCGCGTGAAAGTGCTCGTGAACGCCGAGGGCGGTCTGTATCAGAAGAGCGATGTTCCCGCGCCCGGCGAGCGCCGCGCGCGGGATTACGGGCAAACGGCCATTGTCGGCACGGTGAGCGTGTCGGATCCGCGAGCGAATGTCGCGTGGGAACGCTTCACCAGCGAAGGGCCGATCGCGCTTCTGCCATGCGGCGGTCAGCGTCACGCGGACTACTCGCTCGTCTGGTGCAGCACGCCCGACGAAGCCGCGCGCCGCATGCAACTCGACGACGACACTTTCCTCGCCGAACTCGGCGCCGCCTTCGGCACGCGCATGGGCCGCTTCACGCGGATCGCATCGCGCGCGGCGTTTCCGCTCGGCCTGACCGCGCTCGACGTGCTCGTCGACAGGCGCGCCGTCGCCATCGGCAATGCCGCGCAGACGCTGCATCCGGTCGCGGGTCAGGGCCTGAACCTCGGCTTGCGCGACGCGCTCGCGCTCACCGACGCGCTGTCCGCCGACGGCCCGCGCCCGCTCGCGCTCGCCCGCTTCGCGCAGCGCCGCGCGCTCGACCGGCGACTGACGATCGGCGCCACCGACACGCTCGCGCGCATCTTCACGGTCGATTTCCCGCCGCTGGCAGCGATGCGCGGTCTCGCCCTCACCGCGCTGGAGTTCCTCCCGCCGGTGAAATCCGCGCTCGCCCGGCAGATGATGTTCGGCCAGCGACGTTGATCCGGCACGGAAAAAGGCATCCGTCTGCGCTAAACGAAGGAACTTATCCTCTATGAACGCGCCTTCTTTCATAGAAGATTTAAAGACTTGCATGCGATTGCTCTTAAATTCAGCACGCTCTTCGCGTTAAAATATGCGTTTCCCCTTAAGCAACGTTGCATCCGCCTGACCCGGCCTTTGCCGGAAACGCAGCGCGGATCGTTTAGCCTTCATGCCCACCATCGGTTCACACGTCCTGCGCAATAACCTGTTCGTCGCTCCGATGGCAGGCGTCACCGACCGCCCGTTCCGGCAGCTCTGCAAGCGCATGGGCGCGGGCTACGCGGTGTCGGAGATGGTCGCGTCGAACGCGCAGTTGTGGAAAAGCGAGAAGACCATGCGCCGCGCGAACCACGCGGGCGAGGTCGAGCCGATCTCGGTGCAGATCGCCGGGGCCGATCCCCAGATGCTGGCGGAAGCCGCGCGCCACAATGTCGCGAACGGCGCGCAGATCATCGACATCAACATGGGCTGTCCGGCCAAGAAGGTGTGCAACGTCGCGGCGGGCTCGGCGCTGCTGCAGAACGAACCGCTCGTCGCGCGCATCGTGGAAGCCGTAGTGCAGGCGGTCGGCGTGGGCCCGGACGCCGTGCCCGTCACGCTCAAGATTCGCACGGGGTGGAATCGCGAGAACAAGAACGCGCTGACGATTGCGCGGATCGCGCAGGAAGCGGGCATTTCGATGCTCACCGTCCACGGCCGCACGCGCGCCGATCTCTACAAGGGCGACGCGGAGTACGACACCATCGCGGCCGTGAAGGCGTCGGTGACGATTCCCGTCGTCGCGAACGGCGACATCGCGACGCCCGAAAAAGCGCGCGACGTGCTCGCCGCGACCGGCGCCGACGCCATCATGATCGGCCGCGCGGCGCAGGGTCGTCCGTGGCTGTTTCGCGAAATCGAGCATTTTCTGAAGACGGGCGAGCGCTTGCCGCCGCCGCGCATCGACGAGATCCAGCAGGTGATGAACGAACACCTCGAAGATCACTACGCCTTTTATGGGGAATTCACGGGCGTACGGACTGCGCGCAAGCATATCGGCTGGTACACTCGCGGCCTTTCCGGCGCCAACACCTTCCGGCACCGGATGAACACGCTGGACACGACCAAAGAACAATTGCTCGCCGTCAACGAATTCTTTGACGCGCAAAAGGCGTTGTCGGACCGCCTCGTCTATGTGGACGAGTCCGGAGACGCCGAAGACGCGGACGGGGAAGAATCGTGCGGCGGGAACAACAACACGACAGACCGACTGATTGCCGCATGAGCAGACATAACATCGAACAATGCGTCCGCCAGAGCCTCGACAACTACTTCCAGGACCTGGACGGCTCCAACCCGCACGACGTATACGACATGGTGATTTCGTGCGTGGAAAAACCGATGCTCGAAGTGGTGCTCGAGCAGGCGGGCGGAAACCAATCGCTCGCTGCCGAGTATCTCGGCATCAACCGCAACACCTTACGCAAGAAGCTTCAGCAGCACGGATTGATTTGATTCTGCGGACTGAGGCGCGCGCCTTGGTCCGGCCTGGTTTCCCTTTTCGGTTTCAGTGTTCATCATGATCAAGCAAGCGCTCCTCTCCGTTTCCGACAAATCCGGCATCGTCGATTTCGCCAAATCGCTGTCGGAACTCGGCGTCAAGCTCCTCTCGACCGGCGGCACCGCGAAACTGCTCGCCGACGCGGGCCTGCCCGTGACCGAGGTCGCCGACTACACCGGCTTCCCGGAAATGCTCGACGGGCGCGTGAAGACGCTGCATCCGAAGGTTCACGGCGGGATTCTCGCGCGCCGCGACCTGCCCGAGCACATGGCTGCGCTGGAAAAGCACGATATTCCGACCATCGATCTGCTGGTCGTCAATCTTTATCCGTTCGTGCAGACGGTGTCGAAGGAAGAGTGCTCGCTGGAAGACGCGATCGAGAACATCGATATCGGCGGCCCGACCATGCTGCGCTCGGCGGCGAAGAATCATCGCGACGTGACGGTCGTCGTCGATCCGGCCGATTACGCCGCCGTGCTCGAAGAGATGCGCGCGAACAATAATGCCGTCGGCTACAAGACGAACTTCCGTCTCGCGACGAAGGTGTTCGCGCACACCGCGCAATACGATGGCGCGATCACGAACTATCTGACGAGCCTGACCGAAGAGCTGCAGCATGCGAGCCGCAACACGTATCCGGCGACCTTCAACATGGCGTTCGAGAAGGTTCAGGATCTGCGCTACGGCGAGAATCCGCATCAGAGCGCGGCGTTCTATCGCGACCTTTCGGTGCCCGCCGGCGCGCTCGCGAACTACGAGCAGTTGCAGGGCAAGGAACTGTCGTACAACAACATCGCCGATTCCGATGCAGCGTGGGAATGCGTGAAGACGTTCGATGCGCCCGCGTGCGTCATCATCAAGCACGCGAATCCGTGCGGCGTGGCGGTTGGTGCAAATTCGGCCGAAGCGTACTCGAAGGCGTTCAAGACGGACCCGACCTCGGCGTTCGGCGGAATCATCGCGTTCAATCGCGAAGTCGATGAAGCCACCGCGCAAGCGGTCGCGAAACAGTTCGTCGAAGTGCTGATCGCGCCGTCGTTCAGCGACGCGGCCCGCACCGTGTTCGCGGCGAAGCAGAACGTGCGCCTGTTGCAGATCGCGCTCGGCGACGGTCACAACACGTTCGATCTGAAGCGCGTCGGCGGCGGCCTGCTGGTGCAATCGCTCGATGCGAAGAACGTGCAGCCGCACGAACTGCGGGTCGTGACGAAGCGCCACCCCACGCCGAAGGAAATGGACGATCTGATGTTCGCGTGGCGCGTCGCGAAATACGTGAAGTCGAATGCGATCGTGTTTTGCGGCGGCGGCATGACGCTCGGCGTCGGCGCGGGCCAGATGAGCCGCGTGGATTCGGCGCGTATCGCGGGCATCAAGGCGCAGAACGCCGGTCTGACGCTGAACGGCTCGGCGGTGGCCTCGGATGCGTTCTTCCCGTTCCGTGACGGCCTCGATGTCGTCGTGAATGCGGGCGCGACCTGCGTGATCCAGCCGGGCGGCTCCATGCGCGACGACGAAGTGATCGCCGCCGCCGACGAACACAATGTCGCGATGATCGTCACCGGCACGCGTCATTTCCGTCATTAATCCCGTCTGCTTCATTTAAGATTGGCCTGTTTGCGCTAGAACGGCGCAAGCAGGCCTTTTTGATTTGGACTACGCGCATCGCGAACGAATGAGAATCCTAGGCATCGACCCCGGCCTGCGCGTGACGGGCTTCGGCATCATCGACAAGACGGGGCACACGCTCACTTACGTGACGAGCGGCGTCATCAAGACGGCCGATGCCGACTTGCCTTCGCGCCTGAACACCATCTTCAGCGGTATCTCGACGCTCATCTCGCAGCACAATCCGGATCAGGCCGCGATCGAAAAAGTCTTCGTCAACGTGAATCCGCAATCGACGCTGCTGCTCGGGCAGGCGCGCGGCGCGGCCATTTGCGGGCTCGTCGCGAGCGGCGTGCCGGTTGCGGAATACACGGCGTTGCAGTTGAAGCAGGCCGTGGTCGGCTACGGACGCGCGACGAAGGAACAGATGCAGCAGATGGTCGTGCGTCTCTTGAGCCTCTCCGGCGTGCCGAGCACCGACGCCGCCGACGCGCTCGGCATGGCCATCTGTCACGCGCACGGGGGCACCGGTCTCGCGGCGTTGGGCGGCATCGCGCCGGGGCTTGCGAAGAAAGGCTTGCGCGTGCGTCGCGGCCGGCTCATCGGCTAATAACACTTTTCCTGGTTCAAACACATGATCGGTCGCATCGCTGGCGTTCTGCTGGAAAAAAATCCGCCGCACCTGCTTGTCGATTGCAACGGCGTTGGCTACGAAATCGACGTGCCGATGAGCACGTTCTACAACCTGCCGAACACCGGCGAAAAAGTCGTGCTGCTCACGCAACTGATCGTGCGCGAGGATGCGCATCTGCTGTACGGCTTTCTCACCGCGCAAGAACGCTCGACGTTCCGCGAGTTGCTGAAAATCAGCGGCATCGGCGCGCGGATGGCGTTGGCCGTGCTTTCGGGCATGAGCGTGCACGAGCTTTCGCAGACCGTGACGACGCAGGACGCCGCGCGCCTCACGCGCGTGCCCGGCATCGGCAAGAAGACGGCGGAGCGGCTGCTGCTCGAACTGAAAGGCAAGCTCGGCGCGGATCTCGGCGCGATCGCGGGCACGGTTTCACAGTCCGATCACGCATCCGATATCCTCAACGCGCTGCTCGCGCTCGGCTATTCCGAGAAGGAAGCGCTCGCCGCCGTCAAGAACGTGCCGGCGGGCACGGGCGTGTCCGAAGGCATCAAGCTGGCGCTGAAGGCGCTCTCGAAGGCGTGACGGCCTAGGCCGTTCGGCCAGATTCGCCGCGAGAATCCTCGCTGTACAATCGACCCATGATCGAAACCGACAAACTCGCCGCCGAACGCGTCATCTCGGCCAAGCCCGTCTCGCCGAACGAGGAAGCGTTCGAGCGCGCGCTGCGCCCGCACAAGCTCGACGAATACATCGGGCAGGAAAAGGCGCGCGGGCAGCTCGAAATTTTCATCGAAGCGGCCAAGCGGCGCTCCGAAGCGCTCGATCACGTACTTCTGTTCGGACCGCCGGGTCTCGGCAAGACGACGCTCGCGCATATCATCGCGCGGGAAATGGGCGTGAATCTGCGGCAGACTTCCGGCCCGGTGCTGGAGCGCGCGGGCGATCTCGCGGCGCTCCTGACCAATCTCGAAGCGAATGACGTGCTGTTCATCGACGAGATTCACCGGCTATCTCCGGTCGTCGAGGAAATCCTGTATCCGGCGTTAGAGGATTATCAGATCGACATCATGATCGGCGAAGGACCGGCCGCGCGCAGCGTTAAGCTGGATCTGCAGCCGTTCACGCTGGTCGGCGCGACCACGCGCGCGGGCATGCTGACGAATCCGTTGCGTGACCGCTTCGGCATCGTGTCGCGGCTGGAGTTTTATAACGCGAGCGAGCTGGCGCGTATCGTGTCACGGTCGGCGTCGCTGTTGAAGGCCGAGATCGTGCCCGAAGGCGCGCTGGAAATCGCGAAGCGCTCGCGCGGCACGCCGCGGATCGCGAACCGCCTGCTGCGCCGCGTGCGCGACTACGCCGAAGTCAGAGCGGACGGCATGATTACCTCCGATGTCGCCGACCGAGCGCTGAAGATGCTCGACGTCGATCCTGTCGGCTTCGATCTGATGGACCGCAAGCTGCTCGAAGCGATCCTGCACAAGTTCGATGGCGGGCCGGTCGGCGTGGACAATCTCGCCGCGGCAATCGGTGAGGAGCGCGACACGATCGAGGACGTGCTGGAGCCGTATCTGATCCAGCAAGGGTTTTTGCAGCGCACGCCGCGCGGCCGCGTCGCGACGATGCTTACTTATCGGCACTTTGGTCTTGCCGCGCCGGATGCCGGGCCGATTCGGGATCTTTGGGATACGAGCAACGGCTAGGCGCGCTTGCGCAAGTTGTCGTCGTCGGTATCCGTGGACAGATGAGTGACATCGCCCCACGACACAACCGTCGCGCCGCCGCCCTCATACTCCACCACATTGACGCTGCAATTGAGCAGCGGCCACATGCGCGGTTCCTGCAGCGACAGCTTCATCGCGAATCTATAGTTGCAATCGAGCACGCCGCCATGCGCGACGACCGCGATACGTCCGCCCGGATGCGCGGCAACGATCGGTTCCGTCGCATGCACGACGCGGTGATAAAACACGCGCTGCGATTCGCCGTCGCCGGGCGGTGAAAACCCGGGATCGCGCGTCTGCCATTCGACGTATTCAGCGGGAAACTTGTCGTTGATTTCGTCGCTGTCGTGGCCTTGAAACGCGCCGTAAAATCGCTCGCGCAATTTTTCCGACAAACGCAATTCGAGCCCCAAAGCATCCGCGAAAGGACGCGCCGTTTGCTGCGCGCGTTGCAGATCGCTCGAATAAACCGCGTCGATACGGCCCTCGCGAGCAAGGCGTGCTCCGAGCTGCTCGGCTTGCAGGAAGCCGTGCTCGGACAACGGAATGTCGATATGCCCCTGAATGCGCTTGATGCGATTCCAGTCGGTCTCGCCGTGCCGGATGAAAAGAACCTGAGTCGTCATGGACGCACCTGAAGCCAGAAAGTAACCGGCCCGTCATTGACGAGCGACACCTGCATCTCCGCACCGAATTCGCCCGTCTCGACGATCGGATGCTTCGCGCGCGCCTGCTCGACGAAGTAATCGAAAAGCCGCTTGCCTTCGTCGGGCGGAGCGGCGGGCGTGAAACTCGGGCGCAGGCCGCTCGACGTATCCGCGGCGAGCGTGAATTGCGAAACCAGCAGGACGCCGCCCGCGCGGCCCGCGCCATCCATGTTCTGCACCGGGAGGTTCATCTTGCCCGCGGCATCGCTGAACACGCGGTACGCGAGCATCTTGGCGAGGAGCTTGTCGGCGGCGGCTTCGTTGTCGCCCCGCTCGGCGCAGACCAGCGCGAGCAAGCCCGCGTCGATCGCGCCGGTCACGCGCTCGCCCACGCGCACATCGGCGCGCTTCACACGCTGTATGAGCGCGATCATCGGCTCAAGCGGTCAGCGTGACGCGCGCGAAACGGCGCTTGCCCACCTGCACCACGAACTCGCCCGCCTCGATCTTCAGGCCCTTGTCGGAGACGGTCGCGCCATCGATCTTCACGCCGCCCTGCTCGATGTTGCGCAGCGCCTCGCTCGTCGACGGCACGAGACCCGCCTGCTTCAGCAACTGGCCGATCGCGAGCGGCGCGCCCGCGAGCGTCACCGTCGGAATGTCGTCCGGCACGCCGCCCTTCGCGCGATGATTGAAGTCGTCGAGCGCGCGTTCCGCATCCGACGAAGAGTGGAAGCGCGTCACGAGCTCCTGTGCGAGCATCACCTTGAAGTCGCGCGGATTGCGGCCGCCCTCGGCCTCTTTCCTGAAGCGCGCGATTTCCTCGATGCTGCGGAACGACAGCAACTCGAAGTAACGCCACATCAGCACGTCCGAAATGCTCATCAGCTTGCCGAACATCTCGGTCGGCTTTTCGCTGATGCCGATGTAGTTGTTCTTCGACTTCGACATCTTCTCGACGCCGTCGAGGCCTTCGAGGAGCGGCATCGTCAGGATGCACTGCTGTTCCTGGCCGTACTGCTTCTGCAACTCGCGGCCGACGAGCAGGTTGAACTTCTGGTCCGTGCCGCCGAGTTCGAGATCCGCGTTCAGCGCGACGGAGTCGTAACCCTGCATCAGCGGATACAGGAATTCGTGGATAGAGATCGGCACGCCGCCTTGAAAGCGCTTCGTGAAGTCTTCGCGCTCGAGAATGCGCGCAACCGTGTAACGCGATGCGAGCTTGATCATGCCGTCCGCGCCGAGCGGCATCGACCATTCGCTGTTGTAGCGAATTTCGGTCTTCTCGCGATCCAGCACGAGCGCAGCTTGCTCGAAATACGTCTTCGCGTTGCTTTCGATCTGCTCGCGCGTGAGCGGCGGGCGCGTCGCGTTGCGGCCGGACGGATCGCCGATCAGCGAAGTGAAATCGCCGATCAGGAAAATGACCTGATGGCCGAGATCCTGCAACTGACGCATCTTGTTCAGCACGACCGTATGGCCGATGTGGATGTCGGGCGCGGTCGGATCGAGACCGAGCTTGATGCGCAGCGGCTTGCCCGTCGCCGCGCTCCTCGCGAGCTTCTGCGCGAATTCGTCTTCGATCAGCAGTTCGTCGCAGCCACGTTTGGCGATGGCGAGCGCGTTTTTCACATCGTCGGTGATCGGAAAGCTCTGCGCGGCGGCGGGCGCGGAAGAAGCGTTGGAATCTGTGGTCATGCTTGCGGCTTGTGAAGTCAAAAGGGTTCGATGACTGGCGAACGGCGGCGCGATCTGGCCTCGATGCCGTCGCAGCGGTCCGGCGTGGCCGGATGGGACGCCGCGCGTCGAAACGCGGCGCGCGCGGAAAATGACGAAATCTCGCGCAATTGCTTGTTCAGGCTCAGGATTTTACGCGATGACGCGGTCATTCGCGCCGTTTCGTGTCGGAATGCATCAGCCGATACAAGACCACGCCAGACGCGTCTTAACGATTCGACCCATAACGCGGATAATCGCCGCTTGAGCAAAACCCGCAACATGGCATCGAAGAGGAGAGCAGCGTGCCCAAGAAAACCGAAGCAATCGAAACCGGCAAGGCGGATGGCGTGTACTTCGGTTTGATGTCCGGAACCAGCATGGATGGCGTGGACGGCGTCGCAGTGCAATTCGCGACGGGCAAGCCGCCTGTCGTGATCGGCGAAGCGCATGTGTCCTTCTCGAAAGGCTTGCGCGATGCGCTCTTCGAGCTGCAATCGCCCGGCGACAACGAACTCGAACGCGAGGCGCTCGCGGCAAATGCGCTCGCGACGCGCTACGCCGTCTGCTGCCACGAATTGCAGAGCATGAGCGGCTGTTCGGCGGCGAAGGTGCGCGCGATCGGGGTTCACGGCCAGACGGTGCGGCATCGGCCGGAGAAGGGCTACACGCGGCAGATCAACAATCCGGCGCTGCTCGCGGAGATGACCAGCATCGACGTGATCGCCGATTTCCGCAGCCGCGATGTCGCCGCAGGCGGTCAGGGCGCGCCGCTCGTGCCGGCGTTCCACGCGACGCTCTTCGGCGAAAGGAACGAAACGCGCGTCGTGTGCAATCTGGGCGGCATCAGCAATATCACGATTCTTGCGGCAAGCGGCGAAGTACGCGGCTTCGATTGCGGACCGGCGAACGCGTTGATCGACGAATGGGCGTTGCGTCATCTGCAACGAGCCTACGACGATGGCGGGCAATTCGCGGCGCAAGGCGCGGTGCATCCGGCGCTCCTCGATGCCCTTCTCGACGAGCCGTTTTTCGAACTGCCTCCGCCGAAAAGCACGGGCCGCGATCTGTTCAACCCGGCATGGATGGACGCGAAGCTCGCCGCCTTCGCGAGCCTCGCTCCCGCCGACGTTCAGGCGACACTCACCGCGCTCACCGCAACCACCGTCGCCCGTGAGATCGCGCGTCACGCGTCGGATGTGCGCGCCGTGTACGTGTGCGGTGGCGGCGCGCGCAATCCGGTTTTGATGAAGATGCTCCAGCAGGCGCTGGAAGACGGCGGCGTCGCAGGCGTGCCCGTCATGACGACCGAGGCGCTCGGCGTGCCGCCGCAGCAGGTCGAAGCATTTGCGTTCGCGTGGCTTGCGATGCGCTGTGTCGCGCGCGAGCCGGGCAATCTGCCAGCGGTGACGGGCGCGTCGGGTGGGCGGGTGCTCGGCGCGATCTATCCGCACTGAAGCGCGCGGAAAAACAAAAACGGAGCCCGAAGGCTCCGTTTCGCTTACATCGATTGATTCGTGCTCAGACCGAGAACGACGAACCGCAACCGCAAGTCGTGGTGGCGTTGGGGTTCTTGATGACGAACTGCGCGCCGTTGATGTCGTCCTTATAGTCGATTTCCGCGCCGACGAGATACTGATAGCTCATCGAGTCGACCAGCAACTGCACGCCTGCCTTGTCCATCACGGTGTCGTCTTCGTTGACTTCTTCGTCGAACGTGAAACCGTACTGGAAACCCGAGCATCCGCCGCCTTGCACGAACACGCGCAGCTTCAGATCCGGATTGCCCTCTTCATCGATCAATTGCTTGACCTTGTCTGCAGCCGCGTCGGTGAAGACGAACGGCAACGGCATTTCGGTCGTGGGGGTGTCGCTGACAGCGCTCATTCGAACTCTCCAATTAAGCTTCTAACCGCTATTGTAGGGCTGATCTCAATATCGTGCCGAATGTCCATGAAATCAATGGGCTATATGCAAATTCGACATGATCCTGTTTTGGCGCGCCAAAACGAAAAAGCCGCCGGCACCAAGGTGCGGGCGGCTTTTGCAGCAGTTTCGCCGGTAGCCGGTGTCCGACAACGGCGAAACGCCGAAGCGCTTAACGCTTCGAGAATTGCTTCCTGCGGCGTGCCTTGTGGAAACCGACCTTCTTACGTTCCACTTCACGCGCGTCGCGGGTGACGAAGCCAGCGTTCGACAGCTGCGACTTGAGCGTAGCGTCGTAGTCCATCAGCGCACGCGTGATGCCGTGACGGACCGCGCCTGCTTGACCCGTCTCACCGCCGCCATTCACGTTGACCTTGATGTCGAACGTGGTGCCGTGGTTCGTGAGTTCGAGCGGCTGACGCACGATCATCAGCGACGTTTCGCGCGAGAAATAGTCGGCGATGGGCTTGCCATTGACGATGATCTCGCCCTTGCCCGACTTGATGAAGACGCGAGCGACGGCGCTCTTGCGGCGGCCCGTACCGTAGTTCCAGTTACCGATCATGTGGGCTCCCCTTAGATCTCGAGCGCTTTAGGCTGTTGAGCCGTATGCGGATGCGTTGCTTCGGCGTAGACCTTCAGCTTCTTGATCATCGCGTAGCCGAGCGGACCCTTCGGAAGCATGCCCTTGACAGCCTTCTCGAGCGCGCGGCCCGGGAAACGCTCTTGCATCTTGCCGAACGTCGTTTCGTAGATGCCGCCCGGGTAGCCCGAGTGACGATAGTACTTCTTGTCCGTGGTCTTGTTGCCGGTGACCTTCAGCTTGCCGGCATTGACGACGATGATGAAATCACCGGTGTCGACGTGCGGGGTGAATTCAGGCTTATGCTTGCCGCGAAGACGGCGTGCCACTTCGCTGGCGACACGGCCGAGAACCTTATCCGTCGCGTCAATCACGTACCATTCGCGCGTCACCTCTTCGGCTTTTGCGGAAAACGTCTTCATGATCGATCCAAAAAATTGATCTGCCCTTGAACTTTGCGTTGTTCGGCCCTGCTTATATGAGTGCGTTCGAGACGCGTGCAGGCTCTCACAAGCCTCTCTCCGCGGGCGTGTAGCGAAGAGAACTTTGAATTATAAAGGGAATTTGGCTGCTACGTCAAAGATTTGCTTTGCGCGACGTGAGGACGAAAAAAAGCCCGGGCAGCTGAGGCTCGGGCTTAATCCACCAAGGAGGAGGTGGAGGAGACAGGAACGAGTATAGGCACGGTCATGCTGCAAAGCAAGAAGATTTGCATGGTGAAAGTGAGTTTCACTATTTGAAATATAAAAACGATGAGCATCACCCAGAATTTTTGCGTATTTTCATGTACTTATGAAAGTTTCGCGTCGATCATCCGGCATATTTTGGCTTTAGAGGCCATCCTCGACTTGAAATCTTGCTGTCGAAGGACGAACCGTCTCGCCGATTTCCGCTTCGTCAACCCGTGGATGCTCGTAAGCAGCGACCCGTCGAGACTGCCTGAACCGCTACAATAAAGTTTCTGTAACGACGCGCTGAGCAGCTGGAGCCTGAGCATGGAATGCAAAGTTAGCTGGATGGGACAAGACGGCATGGCCTTCGCCGCCGAAACGGGAAGCGGCCATCTCGTCAATATGGATGGTGCACCGGAAGGCGGCGGCCGCAATCTCGCGCCGCGCCCGATGGAAATGGTGCTGCTCGGCACCGGCGGCTGCACGGCCTACGATGTCGTGATGATCCTGAAGAAGAGCCGCCAGGAAATTCAGGGCTGCTCGGTCACGCTCAAGGCGGATCGCGCGAGCGAAGATCCGAAGGTCTTCACGAAGATCCATTTTCATTTCACCGTGACCGGCAAGAACCTGAACCCGGCGACGGTCGAGCGCGCGATCAACCTGTCGCACGACAAGTATTGCTCGGCGTCGATCATGCTGGCGAAGACCGCGGAGCTCACGCATTCGTTCGAGATCGTCGAAGCGTAAGCCTGCCCGCAAGCGGAAATGAAAAGAGCCGACGTCGAAAGACGCCGGCTCTTCTCTTTGAATGACGACAAAGCGGGCCGATAAGCCGGATTCTGTGCACGCGCCGACCGAAGCCGAACGCGCGTGGCAATCATTCCTCTAGACGCGCCATTGCTGACGCGCTCAAGCTTCCTACCCGCAGACGGACGGGGGCCCCGTCCTGCATCGCGTGGATGCGCGCCTGCCTATTTGGAATTGCTCCGGGTGGAGGTTACCGTGCCGGATCGTCTCGCGACGTCCGCGGTGCGCTCTTACCGCACCGTTTCACCCTTACCTGATCTCCGGACTTGCGCCCGAAGCCATCGGCGGTTTGCTTTCTGTTGCCCTGTTCCGCGTGTTGCCACGGATGGCCGTTAGCCATCACCCTGCCCTGTGGAGTCCGGACTTTCCTCGCCCTTTTCGGTCGAAACCGTCAAGGCCGCGATTGCCTGGCCCGCTTTGCGGCATCGATTCTAACATTGGCGATTACGGCGGCCCGGGCGAAACACAGATACATCGTCGTAGAAATCGGGAGATGCGTTCGCCGTCCACCAGCCCGGCACGCCCAGCGCCGGCAGCGGCGCGAACGCGCGGCTGTCGAGCGGCCCGGCGTTCAGGCCCTTCGCCACACGTTCGTCGATCAGTGCGCGGCGCTCGGCATCGTCGAGCGTGAAATAGTCGGCGGGAACGTCGACGATCCACGCGTGCCCCGTGCACGCCTTGTACGGCGCAACGAGCTTTTCCAGCAACGCGTGCCCGAAGATGCGCGCCTCGCAGCGCGTGCCCCACGCCGCGCGCTCGTCGACGAACAGCATGCGCCAGCCGAAGCCGCGCAGTGCATCGGCGAGCGATGCGTCGGCGCAGGCGAAGAGCACCGCGTTTTCGTCGAAAAGCGTGAGCGCGTCGCGCACGCCGCCGCGCGTCGGTCCGACGCCGAGCGCATCGATCTGCTGCGCCTGTCGCGCGTTGAGCGTCGCCTTGATGCGCGGATACGCGAACCACATCGACGCGTTGAAGAAATCGTGGAGATTGTGGCGGGTCGGCACGCGGCCGGTCTGCGCGATATGTCCTTCGTACGAAGCGCCGACCGGCAGTTCTTCCTGTGCGATGAACGCAAGCGGCTCGCCGCGCCCGGTCACGAGCGAGGCCGACGCCGCGTCTTCGTTGAGCGTCGCGAGGTATTCGTCGTAACCGGCGAGCGCCGCCGCTTGCCAGCGCCTGCCGCGCGCTTCGATGGACGCGAGCCAGGGCCGCGCCCAGTCGATATCGGCGAAACCCGCGCTCACGTTCGCGGCGTCAATGCGCGTCGGAGAAGCGCCAGTTGATCGACTCGCCGCCGCGCAACGGCACGATGGTCGAGTCGCCGGCGGTGAATTCGGCGGGCAACGTCCAGGAGCCACGTTCCAGCGTCACCTTTTCCGCGCTGCGAGGAAGGCCGTAGAAGTCCGCGCCGTGGAAGCTCGCAAAGCCTTCGAGCTTGTCGAGTGCGCCGGCCTTGTCGAAGGTTTCTGCGTACAGTTCGAGCGCGTGCAGCGCCGTGTAGCATCCCGCGCAGCCGCACGCGTGTTCCTTCAGGCCCTTCGGATGCGGCGCGCTGTCCGTGCCGAGGAAATAGCGCGCATTGCCGGACGTCGCCGCTTCGACGAGCGCCACGCGATGCGTCTCGCGCTTGAGCACCGGCAGGCAGTAGTAATGCGGCCGCATGCCGCCGACCAGCATGATGTTGCGGTTGTAAAGCAGATGATGCGCGGTGATCGTCGCCCCGATCGGACCTTCGGCCTCGCGCACGTAATCGGCGGCGTCCTTCGTCGTGATGTGCTCGAACACGACCTTCAGCGCCGGAAAATCGCGGCGCAGCGGCGTCATCACGCGGTCGATGAAGACCTTCTCGCGATCGAACACGTCGATGTCGCCATCGGTCACTTCGCCGTGCACCAAGAGCGGCATGCCGGTTTCCTGCATCGCTTCGAGCGTCTTCGCGCACTTTCCGAGGTCCGTCACGCCCGCGTCGGAATTGGTCGTCGCGCCCGCCGGATACAGCTTCACGCCATGCACGAAGCCGCTGTCTTTCGCGCGACGGATCTCGTCGGGCGGCGTGTTGTCGGTGAGATAGAGCGTCATCAGCGGCTCGAAGCGCGCGGCCGCGCCCTCTTTCGGCAGCGCCGCCAGGATGCGCTCGCGGTACGCCGCGGCCAGTCCGGTCGTCGTCACGGGCGGCTTCAGGTTCGGCATGATGATCGCGCGGCCGAACTGGCGCGCCGTGTGCGGCAGGACGGCCGCGAGCGTCGCGCCGTCGCGCACGTGCAGATGCCAGTCGTCGGGACGCGCGATCGTGAGCGAATTGGGCGAGGATGAGTTAGCGGACATGGCGTGATGACGGGGAACGTTGGAATGGCGCAAGTCCACGCGAGGAGAGGAAAAAACCGCCGTGGGAATTCCACAACGCGCGCCGTTATGAGCGGTTGCGCGATTTTTTCGGCCCGACCTCGGTGATATGCTTGTGGTACGTATTGTAACAACAGGCCATAAGCCGCCCGCCCCAGCATCATGTGCCAACTTCTCGGAATGAATTGCGCCGAACCGACCGACGTGACGTTCTCGTTCACCGGTTTCGCGGCGCGCGGCGGTGTTACGGATCATCATGCCGACGGCTGGGGCATCGCGTTCTTCGAAGACAAGGCCTGCCGGCTCTTCATCGATCATCAGTCGTCCGCCAGCTCGCCGCTCGCCGACATGGTGAAGCGTTATCCGATCAAATCGAAGAACACGATCGCGCATATCCGCAAGGCGACGCAGGGGCATATCCTGCTCGAGAACTGCCATCCGTTCATGCGCGAGTTGTGGGGCCGTCACTGGATCTTCGCGCACAACGGCGATCTGAAAGGCCATTCGCCCGAACTCACCGGCGTGTACCAGCCGGTCGGCACGACCGATAGCGAGCTCGCATTCTGCGCGCTGCTGCAAGGCCTGCGCCGCGCGTTTCCGTGCTCGCAGCCGCCGCTCGACGAACTCTTCGACGCGCTCGCCGTGCTCACCCGCGACATCACGCAATACGGCGTCTTCAATTTCCTGATGTCGAACGGACAGGCACTCTTCTCGCACTGCTCGACGCATTTGTACTATCTGGTGCGCAGCTGGCCGTTCTCGACGGCGCATCTGATCGATGCGGACATGTCGATCGACTTCGCCAAATACACGACGCCGGAAGATCGCGTCGCCGTGATCGCCACGTCCCCGCTCACCGACAATGAAACCTGGACGCGTTTCGCGCCCGGCGATCTCGCGATGTTCCAGAAAGGCGATCTCTCGCGCACGGTGAATATTCCCGTGCCAGAGGAAATCGCGAAGAAGGCGGCGGAGCCGCTCGCGAAGGCGTGCGTCGGATCTGCGCTGAAGATCGGCGAGATTCAGACGACGGCAGCGGTGGAATCGGAACTCGGGATCGAATAAAAAAACGGCGCTTCTTTTCGGAAGCGCCGTTTTTCTTTCACGACAGGGTCAGTGCAGGATCTTCGCCAGGAAGTCCTTCGCGCGATCCGACCGCGGATTCGCGAAGAACGCTTCCTTCTGATCGTCCTCGACGATCAATCCCTTGTCCATGAAGATCACGCGGTTCGCCACCTTCTTCGCGAACCCCATTTCGTGCGTCACGCACATCATGGTCATGCCTTCCTGCGCGAGTTCGACCATCACGTCGAGTACCTCGTTGATCATTTCCGGATCGAGCGCGGACGTCGGCTCGTCGAAGAGCATCGCGATCGGGTCCATCGACAACGCGCGCGCAATCGCCACGCGCTGCTGCTGACCGCCGGAAAGCTGGCCCGGAAACTTGTCGGCGTGCGCGCGCAGGCCGACGCGATCCAGCAGCTTCAAACCCTTCTGCATCGCTTCGTCGTTCGAGCGGCCGAGCACCTTGATCTGCGCGAGCGTCAGGTTCTGCGTGATGGTCAGATGCGGAAACAACTCGAAGTGCTGGAACACCATGCCGACCTTCGAGCGCAGCTTCGACAAGTTGGTCTTCTTGTCGGTCAACGATTGCCCGTTGATCGTGATCTCGCCCTTCTGAAACGGCTCGAGGCCGTTCACGGTCTTGATGAGCGTCGACTTGCCCGAACCCGACGGGCCGCACACCACGACGACCTCGCCCTTCTTCACTTCGGTCGTGCAGTCCGTCAACACCTGGAACTGCCCGTACCACTTGGAAACATTCTTGATAGAGATCATCTTGCGACCTTTTTCTGAAGACTTTTGACGAGGGCCGACGCCACCACGCAGATCACGAAATAGCACGCACCCGCGAACAGGACCATTTCGACGGACGTGCCGTCGCGATCCCCGATGTTCGTCGCCGTGCGGAAGAAGTCCGCGAGACTGATGACGTAGACGAGCGACGTATCCTGAAACAGCACGATCGCCTGCGTGAGCAGGAGCGGCACCATCGCACGGAACGCCTGCGGCAGCACGACGAGCTGCATCGCCTGGCCGTACGTCATGCCGAGCGCGAAGGCCGCGTTCACCTGACCGCGCGGCACCGCCTGAATGCCCGCGCGAATGATTTCCGAATAGTACGCGGCCTCGAAGAGCGAGAACGCGACCATCGCCGAAGCGAGACGAATGTCGATGTCCGCCGACAGCCCGAGCACGTTCTGCAGCAGTTGCGGCACGATCAGGAAGAACCACAGCAGCACCATTACGAGCGGGATCGAGCGGAACAGCGTGACGTACGCGCTCGCGAACCATTGCAGCGGCTTCACGCCCGACAGGCGGAACAGCGCGAGCACGGTGCCCCACACAATGCCGACGACGATCGCGAGCACCGTGATCTGCAACGTGATCTTGGCACCCGTCATCAGCGTGGGCCACTGCGCAAGAATGTCACTCCAGTTGAACTGATGCATTACTTGCCTCCGATGTAGCCAGGCAGCCGCGTCTTCGCTTCGACCCAGCGCATCAACTGCATCACCACCAGATTGATGAGCATGTAGGCGACCGTCACCGCGATGAACGACTCATAGGTCTGCGCCGTGTAGTCGACGAGCTGGCGCGCCTGCGCGGACAGATCCAGCAGACCGATGGTCGACGCCACCGCCGAATTCTTGAACACGTTGAGAAATTCCGACGTGAGCGGCGGCACGATGATGCGGTACGCAACCGGCATCAGCACGTAACGATACGTCTGCCATTGCGTGAAGCCCATCGCGAGACCCGCGTTGCGCTGTCCGCGCGGCAGCGCGTTGATGCCCGAGCGCACCTGCTCGCATACACGTGCGCCGGTGAAGAGCCCGAGACAGATGATCGACGACGAAAAGAACTGCGCGCTGGGCGGCAGTTGCTTGAACCAGTTGCCCATGGAAGGCGGCAACAACTCCGGTATCACGAGATACCAGACGAAGAATTGCACGATCAGCGGAATATTGCGGAAGATCGCGACGTAGACGGTGCCGATGCCCGCCAGCGTACGATTCGGGACCGTGCGCAAGATGCCGAACAACGAGCCGACCACGAGCGCGATCACCCAGGCCGCGAGCGACACGGTAATCGTCACCCAGAAGCCGGAGATCAGCCAGCCGAGATAGGTGGTGGGCTCGCCGGTCGAAACCGGACTCAGCAGGACGCCCCAGTTCCAGTGGTAAGACATGGACTCACTCCAAAAAGAAACGGAAGAAGCAAGCTCCTTCCGTTTCGTTCGTTCGAGACTCGAACCGGTTAGTCGATTGCCTTGTCATTCGGGCTCTTGTAGAGAGCCTTCATGTCTTCACTTTCGGGGAAGTTGAGGTTGAGACCCTTCGGCGGGATCGGGCTTTCGAACCACTTCTTGTAGATCTTGTCCGCGTCGCCCGACGTTTCGACCTTGGCGATCGCGTCGTCGACGACCTTCTTGAACTCCGGATCGTTCTTGCGGATCATGCAGCCGTACGCTTCATGCGATTGCGGCGCGCCGACGATCACGAAATCGTTCGGGTTGTTCGACTTGGCGCGCTCGCCGGCGAGCAGCGCATCGTCCATCATGAACGCGACCGCGCGGCCCGTCGACAGCGTCAGGAACGACTCGCCGTGGTCCTTCGCGCTGATGATGTTCATGCCCATGTTCTTGTCCTGATTCATCTTGCGAAGCAGGCGCTCGGACGTGGTGCCGGCCGTGGTCACGACGGTCTTGCCCTTCAGGTCGGCCCAGTCCTTCACGCCCGAATCCTTCTTGGTCATGAGGCGCGTGCCGATCACGAAGATCGTGTTCGAGAAGGAGACTTGCTGCTGGCGTTCGGCGTTGTTCGTGGTCGAGCCGCACTCGATATCGACGGTGCCGTTCTGCACGAGCGGAATGCGGTTCTGCGACGTGATCGGCGTGAGCTTGACCTTCAGATCCTGCATGCCCAGCTTCTGCTTGACGGCCTCGACGACCTTCAGCGCGAACTCGTGCGAGTAGCCGACGACGTTCTGCTTGTCGTCATAGTAGGAAAAGGGAATGGACGATTCGCGATGCCCCAGCGAGATCACGCCCGTGTCCTTGATCTTCTTCAGCGTGCCGGCGTCTTGCGCGTACGCGCCGGTTGCGAGAAACCCGAGCGCGGCGACGAGCAGCGCAGCCTTTTTAACCTTCATGTGTTCGATCTCCTGTGGCGAAAAACCGGGGCAAGTTTAGCAGGGTAATTATTCTGAAAGAATGATTGTTAACCCAAGCCGTCTTATTTGTGAGACGCCCGATTGCAGTAGGGTTGCAACTGGTTGCGACCGCGCATATTACTGTCGTTTTCGCGCGGATGCTTGACCGAATACAACTAGCCGGGCGACTTGTAGCTTTCATGCAAATGCGGGCGGCATTTCCGAGGAAATGCCGCCCGCATCATTCAAAGGGCGCGAACGCTTTCCGCCTCCCGCGGACCGTTGCGGCGAACGCGCCGTCGCACCGGATCAGGGATAGAGACCGCGCATCTCGCGCGCTTGCAGAATCCGCGTACACGCGACGATGAACGCCGCCGTGCGCACCGACACCTTGTGCTCGCTCGCGACCTGCCACACGCCGGCGAACGCTTCGCGCATCACGCGTTCGAGACGCTGATTGATCTCGTCCTCGGTCCAGAAGAAGCTCGAGAAGTCCTGCACCCACTCGAAGTACGAAACCGTCACGCCGCCCGCGTTCGCGATGACGTCCGGAATCACGAGCACGCCCTTGTCGGTCAGGATGTCATCGGCCGCGGTCGTGGTCGGGCCGTTCGCGCCTTCGACGACGATCTTCGTGCGAATCTTCGACGCGTTCTTCTCGGTGATCTGGTTTTCGAGCGCGGCCGGAATCAGGATGTCGCTTTCGATCATCCAGAACTCTTCGGCCTGCACGGGATCCGCGCCCGCGAAGCCGCCGACGCCGCCGTTCTTCGCGACGTGATCGAGCAGCGCGACCGCATCGATGCCCTTCGAGTTGTGAATCGTGCCCGTGTGATCCTGCACGGCGATCACGCGCGCGCCCGCTTCCTGGAACAGCTTAGCCGCGATGCCGCCCACGTTGCCGAAGCCCTGCACCGCGATGCGCGCGCCTTCGATATCCATGCCGATGCGCCGCGCCGCCTCCGTGCCGACGACGAACACGCCGCGGCCCGTCGCTTCCTTGCGCCCGAGCGAGCCGCCGAGCGAGATCGGCTTGCCGGTCACGACGCCCGTTGCCGTCTGGCCCTGGTTCATGGAGTACGTGTCCATCATCCACGCCATGATCTGCTCGTTCGTGTTCACGTCCGGCGCGGGAATGTCCGTGTTCGGCCCGATGATGATGCCGATCTCGCTGGTGTACCGGCGCGTCACGCGCTCAAGTTCGCCGCGCGACAGCGTGCGCGGATCGACGCGGATACCGCCCTTCGCGCCGCCGTACGGCACGTTCACGGCCGCGTTCTTCACCGACATCCACGCGGACAGCGCCATCACTTCGGAGAGTGTCACGTCCTGGTGATAACGCACGCCGCCCTTGCCCGGGCCGCGCGACGTGTTGTGCTGCACACGATAGCCTTCGAAGTGCGCGACGGTGCCGTTATCGAGTTCGATCGGGCAATCGACGATGAGAATGCGCTTCGGGCGCTTGAGGGTTTCGAGCCAGCGGGAGAGAGAACCGAGATACGGGGCGACGCGATCGACCTGGCGAAGATAGTTTCCCCAGGGACCGAGATCATCGGCATGGAGATACGACGGGATAGCGTGTTTTGCGTCCGGCGCTTGCACAGGTTGCTTCGAGGCAGACATTGATGCTCCAGCGGTGAAGGAATGGGCTCATTGTCGAAAAACGCCGTTTCCAAATCCAATGCCGTTTCCTTATCCCATCATGCAATTTCTGCATAACGTCGCCGAGCCTTATGCGGCGGGCTTCCCGGGCGATGCCTTCAACAGTTCTTCACCGACCGCATCCCATAGCGCGCGCATCAACGCCTGTCGCGGCTCCTCGCCTTGCGCTGCGAGCTTGTCGCGATAGAGGCGGATTTCCATCGTCAGCGTGAACTGGCCGGCGGGCGTGCCGCGCGTGCCGCGATCGAGGCGGATGAGCCGCCCTTCTTCGAGAGCATCTTCCACGGCGCTGTGCGGCAGAAACGCGACGCCGTGCCCGGCGAGCGCCATCGCCTTGAGGCCTTCGGCCATGTCGGTTTCATAAACCTTGTCGAGATAGAGCCGCGTGGGCGCGGTCGCGATGATGACTTCGGTCATGCGTCCGAGATACGCATTAGGCGTGTACGACAGGTAAGGGACCGGGGATTCGGCGGTCGCGGGCAGTGTGAAGCGCGCACGTCCGCCCTTGGTGACGGCGGAGAACGGACTGATCGGTTCGGCGCCGAGCGTGAGCATGTCGTAGCGCGCGGGATCGAGCGCGACCGGATGGCTCGGATGGTGATAGCCCATCACGAGATCGCAGCCGCCTTCGACGAGCGACAGCACCGCATCGTGAACGTTGAGCGCGCGCAGGCGCGTGCGGATGCGCCCGAGCCGCGCCTCGATATGTTCGAGCCAGCGCGGAAAGTACGTGAGCGAAAGCGTGTGCGGCACGGCGAACTCGATGGTCGCCGAAGGCACGCCGCCCTGTCCGCGCAGCAGCGTGCGCGCTTCGTGGAACTGCGAGAGCATCGCGAGCGCCTGCTCGTAGAACACGTTGCCGGCTTGCGTGAGCCGCGTCGGATACACGGACCGGTCGATGAGCTCCGTGCCGAGCCACGCCTCCAGCGCCTGGATGCGCCGCGAGAATGCGGGCTGCGTGATGTGTCGAAGCTCGGCCGAGCGGCTAAAGCTGCGCGTCTCCGCTAGCGAAACGAAGTCTTCCAGCCATTTCAGTTCCATGCGATTTCGAGCGCGAGGCGCGTGTTCGGCGAAGAACGCATTCTAGCGGGCGCATGAACCGCGCGAAGGCGTGGCGCACCATTCGTATGCGGTTGCGCACGTACGCGGTGCCGTCGAGTTTCCTGGCGAGCCGTGCCGATAAGACCGCACGCCTGAACGCATCCGCGCCCACATTCGCTCGACCGCGATACGTCGTTTAAACATGCATCTCGTTGGCATGATGTTTGCAGTTCCTCGCGCCGTCGTGTGCTCATCCGATAGCACGCGCGTACACGGAACCCCGCAATGTCCAATCTGATCGCGTCGCTCAGGAGCGGCAACTGGCGCTCGCTGCTCGCCTGCTTCCTTTACTTCGATACGGGTTTCACCGTCTGGGTGCTGTACGGACCGCTCGCGCCGTTCATCGGCCGCGACGTGACGATGTCCGCCGCGCAACAGGGCTTTCTCGTCGCGGTGCCGGTGCTGGCCGCGGCGATCCTGCGCGTGACGCTCGGCAATCTCTATCAGTCGACCGACGGAAGGCGCGTCGCGCTGATGGGCGTCGTGCTCTCGTCGATTCCGTCGATCGTGCTGCCGCTTCTGCCCGGCGTGCCGTCGTATGCGTTGCTGCTCGTGCTCGGCGTGTTCCTCGGCATGGGCGGCGCGAGCTTCGCCGTCGCGTTGCCGATGGCCGGCAGCAACTATCCGCCGAAGGTGCAAGGGCTCGTGCTGGGTCTCGCCGCCGCGGGC
Organism: Caballeronia jiangsuensis; assembly: GCF_046030135.1. Taxonomy (NCBI): domain Bacteria; kingdom Pseudomonadati; phylum Pseudomonadota; class Betaproteobacteria; order Burkholderiales; family Burkholderiaceae; genus Caballeronia; species Caballeronia jiangsuensis. Next base: position 20,440 of record NZ_JAQQDB010000010.1, on the reverse strand, counting down.
AACATCGGCGCGGTGCTCGATGGCTTCCTGTTCCCGCATCTCGCCGATGCCTTCGGCTGGCAGATGTCGACCGCCGCCGCGTTGCCCTTGCTCGCGATCACGGCCGTCGCACTTTTCGCATGGGCCTCCGATGCCGGTCAGAAAGCCGGCAGCACGATGCGCGCGCTGGGGAGCTTCGTGGTGACGCTCGTCAGCCTGATCGTGCTGGTGCTCGCGGTGAACGGCGGCGTGTTCGGCGGCGGCAGGACTGGCGTGCTGCTATTGCCGGTGATCGGCGCGCTGATCGCGATCGCGGTGCTGCCGCGACACTATCGGTCGGTGCTCCGCGAGCGCGACACGTGGGTCATCATGCTGATCTACAGCATCACGTTCGGTGGCTTCGTCGGCATGTCGTCGTATGTGACGCTGCTGCTCACGTCGCTTTATCAGATGCCCAAGCTCGAAGCGGGACTTTTCATGTCGCTGCTCGCGTTTCTCGGCGCGATCGTGCGGCCGTTCGGCGGCTATGTCGCGGATCGAGTGACCGGCGTGCGCGCGTTGCTCGTGCTGCTTGCGGCCATCGCGATCGGCGATTTCGCGTTCGCGATCTGGATGCCGCCCGTAGCAGGCGGTCTCGCGATTCTGATCTGCCTGTACATCGCGTTCGGTCTCGGCAACGGCTCGACGTTCCAGCTCGTGCCGCATCGGTGGAAGGGCAAGACGGGACTGCTGTCGGGGATCGTCGGTGCGGCGGGCGGCATCGGCGGGTTTTATCTGCCGGTGATCATGGGCATCGCGAAGGAAAGTACCGGCAGCTATCAGATGGGCTTCGCGACCTTCGGCGTGCTCGCGACCTGCGCGTTCGGCGCGTTGTTCTTGCTGCGTGGGCAGTGGCTGCGGTGGTCGTCCACTGCATCGCAGGCGCATGATGGCATCGCGATCGGTGGTGCTCACGCGATGGAGTGAGGCTGCGGATTATGGCCGGCGATCGCCGTCGAGCGCCGGCCAGCGTGCGAATGCGAAGACATACAGCGCGATGAGCGTCAGTGCTGGCGTCATAAACGCGAGCACCCACCATCCGGAACGTCCCGTGCGACGAATGATTCGCACGGCCGGATAGATGACCACGGCGAGAAATGCCGCGAAAAGGACCAAGTCCCCGAAACTAATACCGTCCATGGGCTTTTAGTTTGGCTTCCAAAACAAGGAGCGCAGTCTATCAGGTACCGAATGGAGGGATTGTCGAGTTTCGTGCGATCGTGCCTGGTCGAACATCACGCGCCTGCTTCGTCAAACCCCCGCCGTATCCCGCTGATCCACCACCGACTCTTCCGCCCGCTGCTGCTGCAACGCCCACATCTGCGCAAACAGCCCGCCCGCACGCAGCAACTCGGCATGCGTGCCGCGCTCCACGATACGCCCGTGATCCATCACGATGATCTGCTGCGCATGCACGACCGTCGATAGCCGATGCGCGATGATGAGCGTCGTCCTCTCGCGCGCGATCGAATCGAGCTCGCGCTGAATCGCGCGTTCGGACTTCGAATCGAGCGCCGACGTCGCTTCGTCGAAGATCAAAATCGGCGGATCCTTCAAAAGCGTGCGCGCGATTGCGACGCGCTGCTTCTCGCCGCCCGAAAGTTTAAGCCCCCGCTCGCCGACAGGCGTGTCGTAACCCGCCGGCAACGTCTCGATGAACTCGTGGATATGCGCCGCGCGCGCCGCCGCGATCACTTCGTCGCGACTCGCGGAAGGACGCCCGTAGGCGATGTTGTAGTAGATCGAATCGTTGAAGAGCACGGTGTCCTGCGGCACGATGCCGATCGCCGCGCGCAATGAATCCTGCGTCACGTCGCGAATGTCCTGTCCATCGATCCTGATGCCGCCGCCCTGCGCGCGATCGAGATCGTAGAAGCGGAACAGCAGCCGTCCGAGCGTCGACTTGCCCGATCCGCTGTGTCCGACCACGGCCGTCGTCGTGCCTGCCGGAATCGTAAAGTCGACGTCATGCAGAATCGGCCGCGCCTTCTCGTACGCGAAGCTGACGTTCTCGAAATGCACTTCGCCGCCGCGCACGGCGAGCGGCTGCGCGTTCGGCGCATCGGGAACTTCGCGGCCCGCGCCGAGCAGCGTGAACATGCGGTCCATGTCGGTCAGCGCCTGCTTCAGCTCGCGATAAACGACGCCGAGAAAATTCAGCGGAATATAAAGCTGCAGCATGAAGGTGTTGATGAGCACGAGGTCGCCGAGCGTGAGACGTCCCGCCATCACGCCCTGCGTCGCGCGCCACAGAATGAACACGAGCCCGATGCCGATGATCATCTGCTGGCCGAAGTTGAGCATCGACAGCGAGCGCTGCGACTTGATCGCGGCCGCGCGATAGCGCTGCAGGTTCTCATCGTAACGACGCGTTTCCCACTCTTCGTTGCCGAAGTACTTCACGGTCTCGTAGTTGAGCAGCGAATCGATCGCGCGCGAGTTCGCCTTCGAATCGAGATCGTTCATCGTGCGGCGAAAATGCGTGCGCCACTCGGTGACCTTCACCGTGAACACGATATACGTGGCGAGCGCGACAAGCGTGACGATCGCGTAATACGCCTCGTACTTCGTCACGAAGAACGCGAGCACGAGACCGACTTCGACGAGCGTCGGCAGGATGCTGTAGAGCGAATACGAAACGAGTTGCTGGATGCCGCGCGTGCCGCGTTCGATATCGCGCGACATGCCGCCCGTCTGCCGCTCCAGATGAAAACGCAACGACAGCGAATGCAGATGGCGGAACACTTGCAGCGCGAGTTGCCGCACGGCGCTCTCGGTGACCTTTGCAAAAAGCAGTTCGCGAAGCTCGGTGAAGAGCGAGGTCGAAAGCCGCGCGCCCGCATAAGCGATCACCAGCAACCCGATTCCGCCGATCAGCACGATGCCCGGCGCGTCGTCCGCGCGTCCGAGTGCGGTGAGATGCTGCACGGAAGCGAGGCTATCGACAATGCGCTTCATCACGATCGGCACGCCGAGGTTCGCGACCTTCGCGCCGATCAGGCACGTCAGCGCGAACGCGACCCGCCATTTGTACGTGGTGAGATAGGGCAGCAGCGAGCGAATCGTCTGCCAGTCGTTGCGCGGACCCTGGGCCATCGGGCCGGGCTCGCTGCTGGAATAGCGGCGCATGAGTCGTATCGTGTGAGCGCGTCGCTTGGGCGCGGCGTGGGGACGCTGTTATCGGCGAAACGGGCGCACGTCTCTCGCATGCTTTCCCGTACAATTTACTGCAAGCCCCGGCGTAATCGAGGTTTCCGCTCGCGCGCGTTGGGCTTATTCATAAATATGCATTGTCGCAGAAGGTTCAAGGGGCCGCTCGCGCCCGCCAGCCTTCCTGCCGCATCGCAAACCGGACCGCCTTCCATGACCGACCAATCGAGTCTTCCCGAGAAGCACGTCGCGCTGCGCGTCGTGCCGCAGCCCGCCGACGCCAATGTCCACGGCGACGTCTTCGGCGGATGGATCATGGCGCAGGTGGACATCGCCGGCTCCATTCCAGCGAGCCGCCGCGCGAACGGCCGCGTCGCGACCGTCGCGGTGAATTCATTCCTGTTCAAGCATCCGGTGTTCGTCGGCGACCTGCTGAGCTTCTACGCCGATATCGTCAAGACCGGCAATACGTCGGTCACGGTGTCGGTCGAGGTCTGGGCGCAGCGCATGAATCTCGCCGAAGAAGTCGTCAAGGTCACGGAAGCGACGCTCACCTATGTCGCGACCGACCGCGATCGCCGTCCGCGCGTGCTGCCGTCGCGCGACTAGACACGCGACGCGATCAGTGGGGCAGCACGCCCTGCCGCAGCAAGCCCGGAATCGCTTCGTGCGGCATCGGGCGCGAGAACAGGTAGCCCTGCATTTCGTCGCAATCGCGCTCGCGCAGGAAGTCGTGCTGCGCGTGCGTTTCGACGCCCTCCGCGATCACCTGCAATTCCAGCGAATGCGCGAGCGCGATGATCGCCGACGTGATCGTTTCGTCATCGCCCGACGAGCCGATATCCGCGACGAACGAGCGATCGATCTTCAAACGATGCACCGGAAAGCGCTTGAGATACGAAAGACTCGAATATCCGGTGCCGAAGTCGTCGATCGCAATGCCGATGCCGAGCGCCGATAGCTCCGAGAGCATCGTGATCGCTTCCTCCGCGTTGCGCATGATCGCGCTTTCCGTGAGTTCGAGTTCGAGATAGCGCGGTTCCAGTCCGGTCTCTTCGAGCACGGACGTCACGAGCCGCGCGATGTCGCGCTGCTGAAAATGCCGCGCCGACAGATTCACCGACACGCGCGCCGGCGGCAGCCCGGCATCCTGCCACGCCTTGTTCTGCCGGCATGCTTCGCGCAACACCCACTCCGACAGCGGTCCGATCAACCCGCTCTCTTCCGCCACCGGAATGAACGACGCCGGCGACACGAGCCCCTGCTCCGGATCGCTCCAGCGCACGAGCGCCTCGATGCCGACGATCGATCGCGTCGTCATGTCCACCTGCGGCTGATAGTGCAGCAGGAACTCGCCGTCGCGCAGTGCGCGCCGCAAGCGCCGCTCGAGATTCATGCGCGCGCCGACGCTCGCGTTCATCTCCGGCTGATAGAACTGATAGTTGTTGCGGCCCATGTCCTTCGCGCGATACATCGCGAGATCGGCCTTCTTCATCACGGTTTCGGCATCGTCGCCATCTTGCGGATAGAGACTCGCGCCCATGCTGCAGCCGACATAAAGCTCGGTGTCGTCGAGCCATACCGGCTCCGAAATCGCCGCGCGCGTGCGCTCCATCCATGCGATCAGACCGGCTTCGTCGGTGAGATCGGGCAGCACGACCACGAACTCGTCGCCGCCGTGACGCGCGACCGTATCGCTCGATCGCGCCGAACGCGCGAGCCGCTCCGCTATCACCGCGAGCAGCCGGTCGCCGACGCTGTGACCCAGACTGTCGTTGACGTTCTTGAAGCCGTCGAGATCCATGAAGACGACGGCGATCTTCGTCTCGCGCCGCCGCGCCGTCTCGATCGCGTGCTGCAAGCGGTCGCGCAGCAGATTGCGGTTCGGCAGGCGTGTGAGCGTGTCGTAATTCGCCTGATATTCGAGCTCTTCCTGATAGCGCATCAGATCGGTCACGTCGTTGATGATGCCGATATGATGCGTCGTCATGCCCTGCGCGTCCGGCACCGGCGCGACAAAGAGCTGATTCCAGAAGAGCGCGCCGTCCTTGCGATAGTTGCGCACCACGACGCTCGCCTCCATGTTCACGGCGAGCGCGCGACGGATCGCGGTGAGTCCGTCCTGATCGCCGTCCGGGCCGTGCAGGAAGCGGCAGTCCTGCCCGATCACCTCGCTCGGGTCGTAGCCCGTGATGCGCTTGAACGCCGGATTCGCATACTCGATCACGTTCGCGCCGTCCACGACGCCCGTGATCAGAATCGCGTTCACGCTCGCGTCGAGCGCGCGGCTTTGCAGGCGCAGCGCGAGTTCGGCGCGCTTGTGATCGGTGACATCGTGATACGAGCCGAGCACGCCGATCGTCTGCCCTTCGCCGTCGAGCAAAGGCAGCTTGCTCGTGACCACGGTGCGCAATTGCTCGCCCATCACGATGTCTCGCTCGTGATGCATCTTCGGCACCGTCGTGACGATGACTTCCTCGTCGTCCGCGCGCACGATGTCCGCGAGCGCGCTCCACGGCAGGTCGAAATCCGTCTTGCCGATCACCTGTTCGTTGTAGGCGAGACCCGCATCGCGCGCGAACGCGTTGTTGCAGCCGAGATAGCGCAAGTCGCGGTCTTTCCAGAAGACGCGCTGCGGAATGTTGTCGATGACCGCTTCGAGCATCTCGTTCGATCTTCTCGCCTCGGCTTCCGCGTTGATGCGGTCGGTCACGTCGTTCGCCAGCATGAAGATGCCCGGACGATTCGAATACGTGAGCGAGTGGTGCGAGACATCCGCGCCGACGATCGCGCCATCCTTGCGCCGATAACGCCACACGCCCGCCGATCCCTGCCCCGAGGCGGCACGCTCGCCGCTCTCGCCGACGCTGCGCGCGAGCCGTGCGGCGAAGCTGTCGAAGTCGTCCGCATGGTGCAGATCGCGCAGCGTCATGTTCATGAACTCCGGCTCGTTGAAACCGAAGTGTTCGATTGCGGCCTGATTCACGGCGACGAAGCGCATCGTCTCGCGATCGACGATCCACATCGGCACGGGATGCGCCTCGAACATGCCGCGAAAGCGTTCGTTGCTGCGCTGTCTCGCGCGCACGACGCCGAGCTTCTCGCGCGACTGCCGCTCGTGGCTTGCGAACAGATAGATCAGCACGGCGCTGCCGGCGAGCATCGTGAACACGAGCAGCAGCATCGCGCCGCTCGATGCCTGCGCGGACTGATCGAGCGCGATGATCGTCGCGTTATCGATGCGCGAGCGCACGAAGTCGAGTTCATCATCGACGCTCTGCTGATCTTCGCCGAGCGTGACGAACGCGGCGTCGGCCCACGCGCGGGATTCGTCGGGCGCGGCGCGTTTCGCGCGCTCGAACGCGAGACCGGCGTCGCGGCGCATTTCGGCGGCGCGCGCGGCGAGCGCATCGAAGGCGCCCGTCATGCCCGGCTCCATCGCGATCTGCGCGCGCAGTCCGCTTTCGAGCGCGTCGAGATGGGCTTCGCGCTCCTGATGGCGTGCGTCGGTTTCGGCGATGCCGGTCGCTTCGAAGCGGCTCAGTTGCGTGAGCGATTCGCCGAGCGCGCCGCGCCAGGCCGCGAGATCGCGCAGGAGGCTCATCGAGCGCAGCGTGCGCGCGTCGCTTTCGCGCAGCCCGCCGATGCGCTCGCAGGCGACGAACGCATTCGCGCCGAGCGCGGCCAATACCACGGCGATATTGACGAGCAAACCTCTGGAGAGGAATCGGGTCATGAGCGGCGGGCTGAATCCTTGAGTGCGCGTCGGATGCGCATCGAGGCAACGCGCGTCCACGCGAATGCGCGGCGTGAAACGCGTACACGCCGCGATTAATGGATAACGCCCAATAACGGCACCGCTCGCCCTATATTTAGGGCTTGCCCGCAAATAATCCGATTAAAGCGCGCGCTTAACGTTTGCGCGCGCCGGGCCTTCAGTCGACCAGGCCGAATTCCTTCATCGCGGGCAGGAAATCGTGATTGACCTTGTCGGTGTTGCGCGAGAGTTTCGCAAGCGCGTAACGCTGGAAACGGTCGAGCGCGCCCCAGCGATCGAGACTCGGCGCGCTCACGCCGGACAGGCTGCTTTGCCGGATCACGGTTTCGGGCACGGCATCGGCGTGCATCCACACGGGGTCCGGATCGCGCTCGATCTTCTCGGGCGCAGCGTTCACGTGCGTCTTCATCATCTCTTCGAGCGCGAGGTCGAAGTTCTTCTCGAGTTCGGCATCGTCCTCGACGGGAAAGCGTGCGAGCAGCGCGCGATCGTCGTAAGGAAGCTGCTGCCATTGATCAAGCGTAATGCGCATGCCGAAGCGATCGAGATTGAAGCGCACCGCAAGCGGAATGAAGCGCAGATTGTCAGAGGATTCGACTTCGAATCCGAAGAGACGGGCGGCGTCGTAAAGTCCCATGGCGAAGCCTCGTTGGATTGAGCAGGGGTGCGCGACGCGCATCGCCCGCTTAAGTTATTGTAGGGCCTTGGATCTGGCTGGAACCATTGCAATCTAGCCGCTGTTCGCGTCGCGATGCGTGCGAACAGCAACGATAGGCAGCAAATCACATACCCGACTTTACTCGAAGTGAGCGGTCAGGAGCATTGAAGTGAATCAACTCGAAACCGACGACCAACCGGGCTTCGTCGAGCGTCAGGTGCGCAGGCATCGCAGGAACGAGAGCGCGATCGCCGCGGACAACGTCGGTCAGGAATGGCCCGTCGCACTCGTTTTCAACGGCATCTCGCACGCGGTGATGATGTGCACGCCGCGCGATCTCGAAGCGTTCGCCGTGGGCTTCTCGCTGACGGAAGGTATCGTCGAGCGTGGCAGCGACATTCACGACATCGAGGTCTACTTCCGCGATGACGGCGTCGCGTTGCCGCATGCCGAAGTGCATTTGCAGGTCGTGCAGCAGGCGTTCGCGTCGCTCAAGGACAAGCGCCGTGCGCTCGCCGGGCGCACGGGCTGCGGCGTGTGCGGCATCGAAAGTATCGAGTTGCTCGATCTTCAGCCCGAACAGGTGCCGGATACGGGCTTTCTTGCGCGTCTCGCGCCCGACGCGACCGAGCGCGCCGCACGCGAATTGCCCGCGTATCAGCAGTTGACGAAGCTGACGGGCGGACTGCACGCCGCCGCGTGGTGCGACGAAACCGGCGCCGTGCGCTACGCCTTCGAGGACGTCGGGCGGCACAACGCGCTCGACAAACTCATCGGCCACCTGATCCTGCGCCGCGAGGACACGACGCAAGGCTTCGTGTTTCTTTCGAGCCGCGCGAGCTATGAACTCGTGCGCAAGTCGGCGCGCGTCGGCATTCCGATGGTCGCGACGATTTCCGCGCCGACATCCCTCGCCATCTCGATCGCGAAGCAGGCGGGCTTGCGGCTCGTCAGCTTCGCGCGCGAGAACAGCTTCGTCGAATACGACGTCGAGTGAAGCGCCTTACTCGAACTGGCTGAAGTTCGGCTTGCGTTTCTCGAAGAACGCCTGAAACGCTTCGCGTGCTTCGGGCGCGACCAGCATCCGCGCGAAGTGCGCGGCTTCGTCTTCCATGCGCGCGCTCACTTCATGCGTCTGCGCGCCCTTCATCAACGACTTTGTCACGCGCAGCGACGAGGCCGGCAGCATCGCCAGCCGCTTCGCCTTTTCGAACGCGTAGGCGTCGAGCTCGGCGGCATCGATCCCGCCGTTCACGAAGCCCATGCCGATCGCTTCATTCACGTCGAACGCTTCGCCGAGCAGGAGCTTTTCCGCGGCGCGCTGATAACCCGCCGTGCGCGGCAGCAGCAGACTCGACGCCGCTTCGGGACACAGTCCGAGTTGCGAGAACGGCAGCGAGAACTTCGCGTTCGTGCTCGCGTAGACGATGTCGCAGTGCAGGAGCATCGTCGTGCCGATGCCCACCGCCGTGCCCCCGACCGCCGCCACGATCGGCTTCGGAAAGGCGCTGATGCGGCGCAGGAACTGGAACACGGGCGCGTCGAGGCCTTTGGGCGGATCGTTCAGAAAATCGTCGAGATCGTTGCCCGCGCTGAACGTGCTGCCCACCGCTCGAATCAGCACGGCCCGCACAGTCGGGTCCATCTCGGCTTCGTAGAGGCCGTCGGCCATTTCCTGATACATCGCCGCGGTGATCGCGTTTTTCTTCTCCGGACGATTGAGCACGATGCTCAGCACGCCGTCCGCGCGTTCGATCTGAATTTCCATCCGCTGTCTCCTTCATGTCGGTCCGCGAGCAACGACGTCGCGGACCATTCGCGATCAAAGGCGTTCGATGATGCCCGCCGCGCCCATGCCGGTGCCGACGCACATCGTCACCATGCCGTACTTCAGGTTGCGCCGGCGCAGGCCGTGCACGACCGTCGATGCGCGGATCGCGCCCGTCGCGCCGAGCGGATGGCCGAGCGCGATCGCGCCGCCGAGCGGATTGACCTTCGACGGATCGAGACCGAGATCGCCGATCACCGCGAGCGCCTGCGCCGCGAAGGCTTCGTTCAGCTCGATCCAGTCGATGTCGTCCTGCTTCAGACCTGCCGCCTTCAACGCGGCCGGAATCGCTTCCTTCGGCCCGATGCCCATGATCTCCGGCGGCACGCCGCGCACCGCGAAGCTCACGAAACGCGCGAGCGGCGTCAGGTTGAACTGCTTCAAGACCTTTTCCGACACGACGATCAGCGCGCCCGCGCCGTCCGACGTCTGCGAACTGTTGCCGGCCGTGACCGAGCCCTTGTTCGCGAACACGGGACGCAGCTTCGCCAGCCCTTCCAGGTTCGTTTCGCGCGGGCCTTCGTCGAGCCTGATTTCGCGATTGTTCACGCGCACTTCACCCGATGCGAGATCCGGAAAGCGCTCGTTCAGCGTGTAGGCGGCGATTTCATCGGCGAATTCGCCCGCCTGCTGCGCGGCCAGCGCGCGGCGATGCGACTCCACCGCGAACGCGTCCTGCGCCTCGCGGCTCACCTTCCAGCGCTCCGCGACCCTCTCCGCCGTCAGCCCCATGCCGTAGGCGATGCCCACGTCTTCGTTGCGATCGAAGATATGCGGCGACAGCGACGGCTTGTTGCCCATCATCGGCACCATGCTCATCGATTCGCAGCCGCCCGCGATCATCGCCTCGGCTTCACCGACGCGAATGCGGTCCGCCGCCATCGCGAGCGCGGTCAGGCCCGATGCGCAGAAGCGGTTCACCGTCACGCCGCCGACCGTGTTCGGCAAGCCCGACAGCAGCGCGCCCATGCGCGCGACGTTCAGACCTTGCTCGGCTTCGGGAATCGCGCAGCCGACGATCGCATCTTCGATCACGCTCGTGTCGAGTCCCGGCACTTGCCCGACCGCCGATTTGATCGCGTGAACGAGCAGCTCGTCGGGGCGCGTGTTTTTGAACACGCCACGTGGCGCCTTGCCGATCGGCGTGCGGCTCGCGGCGACGATGTATGCGTCTTGAAGTTGTTTGCTCATTGATTGCTCCGCGATTAGTTGCGAACCGGCTTGCCGGTCTGCAGCATGCCCATGATTCGCTCTTGCGTCTTCTGCGTGCCGAGCAGTTCGACGAACGCGCGGCGTTCCAGCGCCAGCAGCCATTCTTCGTCGACGAAACTGCCCGCTTCGACGTCGCCGCCGCACACCGCTTCCGCGATGCGGCTCGCGATCAGATAGTCGTGATCGCTGATGAAGCGCCCGTCGCGCATGTTCACGAGCGACGCCTTGATCGTCGAGATCGCCGAGCGCCCCGCCACCGGCACCTGCTTCACGCGCAACGGCGGACGATAACCCGACGCGCTCAATGCGCGCGCCTCGTTCTTCGCGATGTCGAGCAGTTCGTGCACGTTGAAGACGATCGTGTCGGACGGCTTCAGATAACCCATCGCGCGGGCATCGAATGCGGACGACGAGACTTTCGCCATCGCCGCGTTTTCGAAGGACTTCTGCAGGAACTTGAGCAGATCGGTCGTCGCATTGACCGCGCTGGCCGCTTCCGCCGCGCGCAACGCGGCTTCCTTCAGACCGCCGCCCGCCGGCACCAGACCGACGCCCACTTCCACGAGACCGAGATAGCTCTCGACATGCGCGACGCGCTTCGCCGAATGAAGCAGCAGTTCGCAGCCGCCGCCGAGCGCGATGCCCGACACCGCCGACACCACCGGCACGTTCGCGTATTTCACGCGCAGCATGCCTTGCTGGAACTTCTTCACGAACGGATCGACGCCTTTCGCGCCGCCCATCATGAACGCGGGCATTGCTTCTTCGAGGTTCGCGCCTGCCGAGAACGGACCGCCCGGCGCGCCGAGTTGCAGCGACGTCGGTTGCCAGATCACGACGCCGCGATACGACTTCTCCGCGAGCTCGATGGCTTGCGTGAGGCCGTCGATCACGCCCGCGCCGATCGTGTTCAGCTTCGTCTTGAACGAGACGATCACGATGTCGCCATCGTCACGATCGAGCCAGGCGCGCACGTTCTCGGTTTCGAACAGCGTCTTGCCGAAGGTCTTCGGATCGGCGCCCGTCTCACCGACGAGCGGCGCGCGGAACACCTGCTTCTCATAGACGGGCAGCGTCGAGCGCGGCTCAAAGCGCTTCGCTTTCGGCGACCACGACCCTTCGTTCGTATGCACGCCGTTCTTCCCGGCGACGGGACCGTCGAGCACCCACGCGGGCAGCGGCGCGTTCGACAGCGCCTTGCCTGCATCGATATCTTCCTGCACCCACTTCGCGATTTGCTGCCAACCCGCCGCCTGCCAGCTTTCGAACGGCCCCTGATTCCAGCCGAAGCCCCAACGGATCGCGAGATCGACATCGCGCGCGTTGTCCGCGATCGATTCGAGATGCACCGCGATGTAGTGGAACACGTCGCGGAAAATTGCCCACAGGAACTGCGCCTGCTTGTTGTCGGTTTCGCGCAGGAGCTTGAAGCGCTCGGCGGGCGGACGCTTCAGAATGCGGCCGATGAGTTCGTCGGCCTTCGCGCCGCCATCGATATAAGACGCCGTCTTCGGGTCGAGCACCTTGATCGCGCGGCCTTCCTTGCGATAGAAACCGGCGCCCGTCTTCTGGCCGAGCGCGCCGTTCTTCACCAGTGCTTCGAGCACGGGCGGCGTCTTGTAGACGGAGAAGAACGGATCGTCGTGCAGGTTGTCCTGCATCGTCTTGATGACGTGAGCCATCGTGTCGAGACCGACGACATCCGCCGTGCGGAACGTCGCGGACTTCGCGCGGCCGAGGCGCGCGCCGGTGAGGTCGTCGACTTCGTCGAAGCGCAGGCCGAACTTTTCGGCTTCCGCGATCACCGCGAGAATCGAAAAAATGCCGACGCGGTTCGCGATGAAGTTCGGCGTGTCCTTCGCGCGCACGACGCCCTTGCCGATCACGCTCGTCAGGAAGGTTTCGAGCTGGTCGAGGATTTCGGGCTTCGTGGATTCGGTCGGAATCAGCTCGACCAGATGCATGTAGCGCGGCGGATTGAAGAAGTGCACGCCGCAGAAGCGCGATTTCAGTTCATCGGAAAAGCCGTTCGACAACTCGGTGATCGACAGGCCCGACGTGTTGCTCGCGAAGATTGCTTGCGGCGCGATGTGCGGCGATACCTTCTTGTAGAGATCGTGCTTCCAGTCCATGCGCTCGGCGATGGCTTCGATCACGAGGTCGCATTCGGCGAGCTTCGCGATATCGTCGTCGTAGTTCGCGGGCTCGATGTATTGGGCGTCGTCCTTGACGCCGAACGGCGCGGGCGACAGCTTCTTCAGGTTCTCGATGGCTTTCAGCGCGATGCCGTTCTTCGGGCCTTCCTTCGCGGGAAGATCGAAGAGAAGAACAGGGACGCGGGCGTTGATCAGATGCGCGGCGATCTGCGCGCCCATCACGCCCGCGCCGAGCACGGCGACTTTTTTGATGTTCAGGGTGCTCACAGGTTTGTCACTCCGGGGTTCGTGAGAGGTGGGTTGATTCGGTGGCCTTCGTTCTTCGTGGAATCCTGAGTTCGTGTCGGTCTATTTGCTCTGCCCCTCCCCGGGGCGGGGGTCACTTTCTTTGCTGCTGCAAAGAAAGTAACCAAAGAAACAGCTATCCCCAGCCTAAGCACTTCACACCGGCCGCGGCACAGGCGATTGGCTGAATGGCCCGGCTATAGCGAGTGCCCTCGTAGGTCTAGCGGGGCTTGGACCGCGCACGGTCTGACACATCGCACCACTCGCCTCACTGGTTCAGCACCAAATAGCTCCGGCCCGCTTCGCGGCCGACCGGCCAATCGGGTTTGCACGTGCTTCTTTGCAAACACCGCCATCTCAATGCTCTGCACATGTGCGCCGTTGGTTTCCCTTGCATACCCAACGGCAGCGCGTAGCGCTGTGCCGATGCTCTTTTGTGCTGAACCAGCGCGCGCAAACTACTGGCTCGACAGACCGTGCGCGATCCAAGCCCGGATGGGCCTTTGGGGGCGACACTTAGGCGAGTGCCATCGACGGCTGGCAAGCATGGCCAAACTGCGTGTGACCGCGGGCCTCAACGAGCTGCTTTCTTTGGTTACTTTCTTTGCAGCAGCAAAGAAAGTGACTGCCGCCCCGCACAGGGGCAATGCCAATAGACCACCGCGAAAACGGGATCCGGCGCACAAGCCCAAAAAATCAGAAAAGCGCTTCGTCGAAATCCATCATCGGCTTAGCTCCGGCACGAGCAGCACGAATCGTCGAAGCGGTCTCAGGCAGCAGCTTGGCAAAGTAAAACCGCGCAGTGGCGAGCTTGGCCTTGTAGAAGGCATCGTCGGAAGCGGCATTGTCCAGAGCAACCCGCGCCATCCGCGCCCAGAAATATGAAAACACCAGATGCCCAACAGTACGCAAATAAGGCACGGCCGCAGCGCCGACCTCATCAGGATTCTGCATGGCCTTCATGCCGATCTCCATCGTGAGCTTCTGCACCTTGTCGCCGATATCGGCAAGCGGATTGATGAACTCCTGCATCTCCGGCTTCACGCCTTCCTGCTCGACAAAATCGGCAACGAGCTTGCCGAAGCGCTTCAGCTTCGCGCCCATATCGCCGAGAATCTTGCGGCCCAGCAGATCGAGCGCCTGAATGGAATTCGTGCCCTCGTAGATCATGTTGATGCGCGCATCGCGGACGTGCTGCTCCATGCCCCATTCGGAGATGAAGCCGTGGCCGCCGTAGATCTGCATCGCCATATTGGTGCCTTCGAACGCGTTGTCCGTCAGAAAGGCCTTGATGACCGGCGTCAGCAGCGCGACGAAATCGGCGGCCTCCTGACGCACGGATTCATCCGCGTGCGAGAGTTCCTTGTCGATGTTGAGCGCCGCCCAGTACGTGAACGCGCGGCCCGCTTCGGCATAGGCCTTCTGCGTGAGCAACATGCGGCGCACGTCCGGATGCACGATGATCGGATCGGCAGCCTTCTCCGGCGCCTTCGGGCCGGTGAGCGAGCGCATCTGCAGACGCTCTTTCGCATACACGAGCGAGTTCTGATACGCGACTTCGGTCAGGCCGAGTCCCTGCATGCCGACGCCCAGACGCGCCGCGTTCATCATCACGAACATCGCGTTCAAGCCCTTGTTCGCCTCGCCGACGAGCCAACCCGTGGCGCCGTCGAGATTCATCACGCAGGTCGCATTGCCGTGGATGCCCATCTTGTGCTCGATCGAGCCGCACTTGATGCCGTTGCGTGCACCGATCGCACCGCCTGCATCGGGGACGAACTTCGGCACGATGAAAAGCGAGATGCCCTTCGTTCCCATCGGCGCGCCCGGCAGACGCGCGAGCACCAGATGGACGATGTTCTCGGCCATGTCGTGCTCGCCGCTCGAAATGAAGATCTTCGTGCCGGTGAGCGCGTACGAACCGTCGGAATTCGGCTCGGCTTTCGTGCGCAGGATGCCGAGGTCCGTTCCGCAATGCGGCTCGGTCAGGCACATCGTGCCGGTCCACTCGCCCGAGACGAGTTTCGAAAGATAGGTGGACTTCTGCTCCGGCGTGCCGTGTGCATGCAGACACTCGTACGCGCCGTGCGAGAGGCCGGGATACATCGTCCAGGCCTGATTCGCCGAATTGAGCATTTCATACAGCGCGTTGTTCACGAACGCAGGCAAACCCTGGCCGCCGTACTCGGGATCGCACCCGAGCGCGGGCCAGCCCGCATCGATGTACTGGCGGTACGCCTCTTTGAAGCCCGCCGGCGTCTTGACGACGCCATCGCCGGCGTAGGTGCAGCCTTCGCGGTCGCCGCTCTGGTTGAGCGGGAACACGACTTCGGAGCAGAACTTCCCGGCTTCCTCGAGCACCTGATTGATGGTGTCGGCGTCGAGGTCGGCATGCTTCGGCATGCTCTTCAATTCGGCTTCGACGTTCAGCACTTCGTGCAGCACGAACTGCATGTCGCGAAGGGGGGCGGCGTACTGTCCCATGAATCTCTCCAGTTTCTTCAAGCGTCTGGTTGCGCGCCGCCGAACCACCTTCGATTCGACGGCGCCGCTAACGGCTGTCGGTGTGTTGCGATGTCAGGTTCGTCGCCGCATTCGCAGTCGGCTGAGGGATGGCCGTTCCGGCTCCCGCATTCGACGTCTGATACGACACGATCGTCTTGTCCAGCGCGTCCCGCGTCAGTTGCACGGCTTCCGGAAGATGCAGGAAGCGCGCATCGTGATGCAGGCCGAGCGTAAAGCTGTACAGCTCGAACAGCATCAGATGCGGATCCGTCTCCGCCTTCAGATGCCCTTCGTCCTTCGATTGGCGAATCGCGCGCAACAACGCCTCGCGCCACATGCTCACGCTGTGCACGAGCTGCTCGCGCACGGCGCTCGCGGCGCGGTCGTCGTACTCCACCGCTCCGCTGATATAGATGCAACCCGTGGTCACTTCCTGGATGCGCTTCTCCATCCAGCGATTCATCATCGCGCGCAATCGCGGCAGGCCGCGCGCTTCGCGCAGGCTCGGAAAGAACACTTCGTCTTCGAAGCGCCGGTGATACTCGCGCACCACCTCCACCTGCAAATCCTCTCGCGACCCGAAATGCGCAAACACACCGCTCTTGCTCATTTGCATCCGCTCGGCCAACAGGCCGATCGTCAGCCCTTCCAGCCCGTCCCGACTTGCCAACTCCAGCGCTGCGTCGAGAATCGCGGCCCGCGTCTGTTCGCCTTTTCGCATGATGTCCCTACCGTTCTTATGTGACCCGTAAAATCGAACGGCCGTTCTATTATTATGGCCGAACGCTGGTGATACAAGCAGATTTTTAGATACGCGTTTCTAAAACGCTAGGACTCGTCTATAGGATAAATCTCAACGATGTCCGAGCCCATTGTCGCGTTTTATGTACGGACTGCCTGTAAGTGACTGCCCGAGTTCCCGATTCGTGGGAACCTTTCTCCAATGATGCCTGCTGACCAGTATTTTTACGCAATCGATGCGAAATAGCAGGTTAATCGTACTGACCAATGGTGATCATTTTCATCATCACGCGGTAAGTGTTGTAGGCCAGCCAATTAAGCGCTCGCTCCGTAACAGGCCGCGACGCATAGTGCTTTTCATCGATCGGACGGCCTTCGTCAAACGCCTGAAGAATGGCGTCGTGTAATCCGCCGATTTCGGGATGATTCACGAGCACCATGTTGGCCTCGTTGTTGAGCACGAGCGAAAGCGCGTCGAGGTTCGATGAGCCGATCGTCGCCCAGTCCGCATCGACGACCGCGACCTTGCCGTGAAGCATCGTCTTCTCGTATTCCGCGATCCTCACGCCGTGCTTCAGCAGGTTGCCGTAGAGAAACGGCGTCGCGTAATCCAATGCTACGAATTCCTTACGACCGATAACCAGCGACACGCGCACGCCGCGCCCGGCCGCATTGACCAGCGCGCGCCGCAACCTGCGCCCCGGCATGAAGTAAGGATTCGCGAGCAACACTTCGCTCTCTGCGTGCGCGATTGCACGAAGATACGCCTTTTCGATCGCGCGCCGATTGAGCAGGTTATCGCGCGCGACGAACGCAACGCACGGCTGGTCGACTGCGTGGATTTCACCGAGCCGCGCGCGCCGGCGCGCCAGCATCGCGCGGCGGGCGTTCCATCGGCCGGGCGCGCGCGCGCTTTCGCTTTCCTGCTGCTCGCAGGCCGGCTGTTTCAGCTGTCGCGGTTTCACGCCCAGCCGAATCCGCTGCCATTGCAGGTCGAAGGCTTCGCGCACGTCCTTGACGACGGGGCCTTGCGCCTCCATCGCGAAATCCCAGCGCGGCCGTTCGAGACGCGTGCCGTTCTGATCGTAGTCGTCGACGATATTGATGCCGCCGCAAAACGCGTACGTTTCATCGATCAGCGCGAGCTTGCGATGCGTGCGCGAGAAGCCGAGCGGCCCGAACAGAAGATGCGGGTTGTAGATGCGATGATCGACGCCGCGCTCCTGCCAGAGCTTGAACATCGGCAGATTGCTTTCCGTGCCGATGCCATCCGTGATCACACGCACCTTCAGGCCGCGTTCGGCCGCGCGCACGAGCGCATCGGAGACGGCGCGGCCGATATCGTCGTTGGCGAAGATATAGGTTTCCAGCGACACCGACTTGCGCGCGTTGTCGATCCGCTCGATCAGCGCCGGGAAAAATTGCACGCCGCCCTTGAAGAGCCGCACGTGATTGCCGGACGTGAAGCAAAAGCGCGGCGGGCGGCGGCCCGAGAACAGCGCCTGGCGCAAACGCTTGAAACTGCGCCGCGGACGCAGTCCGATCATCGGCTATGCGCCGCGAGGCGCTCGGGCAATTGCAGGATGGCTTCCCGGTTCGACCACGAGAAGCATCGGTCGGCGGCCTCGCGAAACGGCAGCCACAAGTGTGCGGTGTGTTCGCGCGGCGCGAGTGTCACTTCGAGACAATGCGGCACGAGCAGGCTGAACTGATGTTCGGTGTTGCGCGTGATGCCTTCCGCGTAGCGATGCCGCCATTGCGGATAGATCTCGTATTCGATGCTGTGATGCCAGTCGAGCAGCGCGTTCTCGGGCACGAGCGCGCTGCCGATCACGATGCCCGTCTCTTCCTGCACCTCGCGCGCCGCGGTCTCGACGAACGGTTCGTCGATGCGATCCTTCGAGCCCGTCACCGACTGCCAGAAGCCCTTGTGATCCACGCGTTCGATGATGAGCACATCGAGCTCCGGCGTATGAATGACGACCAGCACGGATTCGGGGATTTTTGGCGGCTTCTGCATGTCTTGGTGAACGCGCGTTTCATTGTTTGTCGGTGCCCAAAGACTGTAACGCAAAAAACGAAAAAGGCGCACTCGGCGCCTTTTTCATCACATCGACAACGAAAGCTGCTTAGTGCGCCTTCTGCTCCGGCTGACGCAGACGGATGTGCAACTCGCGCAACTGACGCTCGTCCACTTCGCTCGGCGCCTGCGTGAGCAGATCCTGCGCGCGCTGCGTCTTCGGGAACGCGATCGTGTCGCGGATCGAATCGGCGCCGGACATCAGCGTGACGATGCGGTCCAGACCGAACGCGATACCGCCGTGCGGCGGCGCGCCGTACTGGAGCGCGTCGAGCAGGAAGCCGAACTTCAGACGCGCTTCTTCCGCGCCGATCTTCAGCGCGCGGAACACCTTGCTCTGCACGTCTTCCTGGAAGATACGCACCGAACCGCCGCCGATTTCCCAGCCGTTCAGCACCATGTCGTATGCCTTCGCGAGGCAGCGGCCCGGATCGGTTTCGAGGTACTCGAGGTGCTCGTCCTTCGGGCTCGTGAACGGATGATGCGCGGCCACGTGGCGGTTCTCTTCCTCGTCGAACTCGAACATCGGGAAGTCGATGACCCACAGCGGCTTCCAGCCGGTTTCGAGCAGGCCGGTCGTCTTGCCGAATTCCGAATGGCCAATCTTCAGGCGCAGCGCGCCGAGGCTGTCGTTCACGACCTTCGCGCGATCCGCCGCGAAGAAGATGATGTCGCCGTCTTGCGCCGCCGTGCGCTCCATGATCGCCGCGAGCGCCGCGTCATGCAGGTTCTTGACGATCGGGCTTTGCAGGCCGTCGCGGCCACGGGACTTGTCGTTGACCTTGATCCACGCGAGGCCCTTCGCGCCGTAGATGCGCACGAATTCCGTGTAACCGTCGATGTCGCCGCGCGACAGCTCGCCGCCCTTCGGCACGCGCAGCGCAGCGACACGGCCGTCCTTCGAGTTGGCCGGCATGCTGAACACCTTGAAGTCGACGTCCTTCACGGCATCCGTGAGATCGGCGAATTCGAGCTTCACGCGCAGATCGGGCTTGTCCGAACCAAAGCGGCGCATCGCTTCCGAATACAGCATGACCGGGAATTTCGCGGGCAGCGTGACATCCATCGTCTCCTTGAAGACGTGGCGGATCATCTCTTCGAACAGATCGCGGATTTCCTGCTCGGTCAGGAACGACGTTTCGCAGTCGATCTGCGTGAATTCCGGCTGACGGTCGGCGCGCAGGTCTTCGTCGCGGAAGCACTTGGTGATCTGGTAGTAACGGTCGAAGTTCGCGACCATCAGCAACTGCTTGAACAACTGCGGCGACTGCGGCAGCGCGAAGAACTGACCCGCGTTCACGCGCGACGGCACGAGGTAATCGCGCGCGCCTTCCGGCGTGCTCTTGGTCAGCATCGGCGTTTCGATGTCGATGAAACCTTGCGCGTCGAGATATTTGCGCACTTCCATCGCGACGCGATAGCGCAGGCGCAGGTTCTTCTGCATTTGCGGACGGCGCAGGTCGAGCACGCGATGCGTGAGTCGCGTGGTCTCCGAGAGGTTGTCGTCGTCGAGCTGGAACGGCGGCGTGACCGATGCGTTCAGCACGGTCAGCTCGTGGCACAGCACTTCGATCTTGCCGCTCGTGAGGTTCGCGTTGACCGTGCCTTCGGGACGGTCGCGCACGACGCCTTTCACCTGCACGCAAAACTCGTTGCGCACGCCTTCGGCCACCTTGAACATCTCGGCGCGGTCCGGATCGCAGACGACCTGAACGAGCCCTTCGCGATCGCGCAAGTCGATGAAGATAACGCCACCGTGGTCGCGGCGGCGATGCACCCAGCCGCACAGCGAAACGGTTTGGCCCAGGCGGGCCTCGGTCACCAGACCGCAGTATTCAGATCGCATCGACATGATGTTGTGTCTTTCGTTGTTCGTTGATCAACGGCTCGCGCGTTCGGGCCTCGCTCTTTCGTTCGGCGGACTCCTGGCTCGCGCGTGCCGGCATTACATCGGCGGCTCGGTGGGGCGGCGGGCGGGCGCGACCGGCGCCGGCGCGCTCGGGGCGGGAGCCCCCCCCCCCCACGAGAC